>CAZDOV010000135.1:0-2871 GCA_964507135.1 uncultured Eubacteriales bacterium
AATGTGCTATAATGAAAATATATTTGTATTAAATAAAGTGTAGAGGGAAAGTTTGGCTTATGAAAACTATTGAATCTAAAAAAAACAAATCACAAAAATCAAGCCAGTCTTTCGCTGTGGGTGCATTAATTATGGCCGCAGGAATGATTGTTGTCAAAATTGCAGGAGCTGCTTTTAAAGTTCCACTTGCATATATTTTGGGTGGCGTAGGGACTGGATATTTTAATAACGCCTATAGCATATATAACCCTATTTACGCACTTGCTACTGCTGGATTGCCGATAGCTATTTCTCGTATGGTTGCAGGGGATATGGCCAGAAAACGATACAAAGATGTGAGGGCTATTCACAAGGTTTCGGTACCGCTCTTCTTGAGTACGGGGCTTGTTGGGTGCGTACTAATGATACTGGGTTCGTTCTTTTACGTTAGGTTCACGAATTCTCCCGGTTCACTTTATTCAATGTTTATGCTTGCTCCAACAGTTTTTTTTTCCTGTATGATTTCAATTTACAAAGGATATTTTGAAGGTCTAAGAAATATGATTCCCACTGCGGTTTCTGAAATTGTTGAAGCTGTTAGTAAGGTGTTTTTCGGTCTTGGTTTTGCATGGCTTGCAAGTGAATATGGCATGCGTGAATATTATGCTTACGGCACAGCGTATGGTCAAGTGTGCGAAAACGCTTCTGCAGCCCGAAATGCCGCACTTCCTTTTGCTTCTGCTGGGGCGGTTTTAGGGATCACTCTAGGTTCTGTCATGGGATTTTTATATATATTCATAAAATATAAAATTTCTGGCGATGGAATTACCGAACAGGAGCTTTTGGCATCAAAAGAGCCTCGCCCTAAGAAAAAACTTATTAAGATGCTCTTAGATATAGCCGTACCTATAGCTTTGGGATCTATAATAATGAATTTAGGTAGCACGATAGATTCAATACTTGTTCAGAAACGGCTTTACGATATTATGCAAAGTGTTCCATACACTCTTTTAAATGATTACAATGGGCTTATTCCGGAACAGGTCGTCAAAGAAAACAAAACTCACATATTTTTAGCCGGTTGTTTTGGATATATGAATACCGTCACAATGTTACTTTACACTATTACACAAGGTCTCGGGATCAGCGCTTTGCCTAGTGTTACATCCGCTTGGGTAGAAGGAGTTAAATTCAAAATCAAAAAAAGTATCGAAACTACGTTGAAAATCACTTCTATGATAGCTTTGCCAGCGGGATTAGGAATGTCTGTGTTATCTTTTCCGATTATGGATCTACTGTACAATACTCTTGGGAAAAACAAACAAATGGGGGAAATATGCGTTTCTGCTCAAATTATGAGTATATACGCCATTGGGGTGATATTTATAGCAATAAGCACACCGATTTGTAGCATGCTTCAAGCAATTGGTAGGGCAGATTTGCCTCTCAAAATTTTGACGATAGGTATAGTTATAAAAATAGTACTTAATTACATTCTTGTGGGTATTCCTGAAATAAACATTCAAGGAGCGGGCATAGGAACACTTGTTTGCTATTTGTTTGTGTGCACGAGTGGTCTCGTTCTTTTGCACAAATATTCTGGAGTGCATTTTAATTTAAATAAAATATTTTTAAAACCTGCTGCTTGTGCGCTGATTTGTGCGGCTGCGGCTTATTCATCACATGGGATTTTTGTTCATTTAATGAATTATAAATTGGCAACTATCATTGCAATATTTTTGGCTGTTATAGTCTATGGAATATCGCTTTTGTTGACGGGTGCTATTTCGTCTGAGGATTTGTGTTCTATATCTAAACTAAAAAAAGTATCAGATATTTTAAAAAAGCACAACCTTATAAAATAATTTTCACTAACAAAATATTTACAATATTCAACTCGAAAGTACTGTTTGAATATACAAAATATTCAAACATGAAGTTGGTGCTTGAAAACCAAGGAAAAGTGTAGTAGTATCTATGCACTGGCTGGAAATTTGTTTAAAAAATTTAAAGATCAGTAGCGTATGTGCGTTGATTAATCGATCTGCAGATCGTGTGATTGTTGTTCATAATGATTTTTAAGATCGTTCGGTTATTGTACAGCGTGGTTATAAAAATTCGGAGGTATATTAATGAACAAGTCGGAATTCGTAGCAAAAATTGCAGAAAAGTGTGAATTCACAAAGAAAGATGCTGAAAAAGCAGTAGAGGCTTTTACGGATACGGTTACTGAAGCCCTAAAAGATGGCGATAAGGTTCAATTTGTTGGGTTCGGTACTTTTGAAGTTCGTAGACGCGAAGCGCGTTCAGGACGCGACCCGAGAACAGGCAATCCGATTTCAATTGCAGCGACCAATTCACCGGCTTTTAAGGCTGGAAAAGCATTGAAAGATGCTGTGAACTGATATAATTCGTACATAGTATTTTAGTTATTTAAATTTAATTGTTTAGCTAGGTATTCGTTGGTATTGTTATGCCGACGGATATTTAATTACAAAAAACCTACGCGGACTCACCGGCGTAGGTTAACTTGTAAATGCATTTAAGTAGCTAAAACAATATCTTATAGTTATCTTTTTGTACTTAGCTTAAGCGGAAAAATTGCGATGTTTTTCACACTCAGGGTGTTTCCGTTGACTGCTCCCCGATTGTAATTGCATCCACGGTGCAAATCTCACACGCTTCCTGCACTGATTGCAAATCAAATTCCGTTAAATCTGATTTTACTGTTGACAGACTTTCTTCGTTATACATGAAAACATCTGGGCACATATTTATGCACATTCCACACCCAATACACAGCTCTTGATCTACTTTGATTTCCGCTTTGTTATCCACAACAACCGTCCTCCCACTAATTTTAAAAAATAGATTTTAATAACGAAACTTGAG
>CAZDOV010000136.1:0-2856 GCA_964507135.1 uncultured Eubacteriales bacterium
CGCCGCCGATGAGAGCCTGCGGAACAAACGCATCTTTGAAAATCATCACAAACATAGTGGGAACTCTTGTTATGTTAGTTATAAAAATGTATATACCGACTAATATGTACATACTTGCCATAAACGGAACCAAATACGACGAAACAAAACTAATTCGGTACATTCCCACAAAAACAAAACAAGAAATCAATGCAGTAAATATTATTCCTACGACCCATGGCCAAAAAGTTTTATGATAGTTAGGTATAAAACTTTCAAAAGAGCTGGACATATTGTTTGCTTGCAAAGCGCTGAACGCAAACATGTAGCAGAAAACAAAGAGCGCCGAAAATGCCACCCCAAGTTTTGGCTTTTTTAATGCTTTTTTTATGTAATAAGCGGGGCCACCGATAAACATTTTGCCATCTTTGCTTTTACTTTTGTATATTTGCGCAAGAGTAGATTCTACCACAGATGATGCAGAACCAAAAATCGCCATAAGCCACATCCAAAATATGGCTCCAGGTCCACCCATAACGACTGCCATTGCAACTCCTGCGATATTTGCCGTTCCTACTTTTGACGCTGTGCACATCATTAAAGCTTGAAACGAAGAGACTTCGCCTTTTCCGGACTTTTCCCCCATATATTTAATTGAGTCCGGAAATAAACGAAATTGAGAGAAACGAGTCTTGAAGGTGAAATATATCCCACAAAGTGCAATCAGCCAAACAACCACATACGTATAGGTAGTATCGCTTATTAGTTGAAGTACGTTGTTTAATTGTTCCAAACCAAATTCCTCCTGTTGTTTTTATGCTTTAGCGCATCAAAACCAATATTCATCGCCATAGTGCAAGATAATATTAGTTCTACTAAATGTATAATCTTCCACCATAAATTCCATGCTCCAGATTATATCACAATTTATTCCATACAAACAAGTCTCAGAAGTCCCACTCCTTATTTTTATGAAATGAAATAGGTGTGGTAATAAAAAATGATACTTGACAAACAGTTATATATGTGTTATCATAAATTTACAGTATAAATTAAATTTTGAATTAGCGAGTTGATTTTGTGTTAAAAAACAGTTTCAAGAAACGCATACTTGCTGGATGTATGTCTGGTATCATTATGGCTTTGCCGTACCGTGCTGAGTGTAAAAAGGCGGATGTTGTAAATTATATCTTTGATCTAGCTAAAGACAATGCAGGAAATTTGGGACGGTTGAACAAATTAAAAGCTCTAGAAGAACGTGTGAAAAAAAGCAACAATATCGGTGATGAAGAAATAGGTCATATAGCTGATGAATTGGTGGGGATTTTTCTAAGTGGTCAAAGAAAAACAAAAAACGTCAATTTTTATAGTCAAGTGCGTTCATGTTTGAACATTATCAATCATGATGTTTCGGACGACGAATATTGTAGTTATACGACAAAAATCGACGCGGAAGAAAAAATATCAGATGCTAGTAATAAATTGACACAAATTCTGAATGGTAATTATGTTGATGTTGGAAATTCTAACGACTTTTGGACGTTGGCAAAAATGTCTCTTGCTAAAAACTGGCCTAATATGCTTATGCCGCTTAGCGTAATAACGACTGTGGTTCTCTCTGTGATTCAAGCGAAACAACTTCAAACACAAGCGGCGTTAGAAAATAACGCACTCAATACTATAAGCAAAGCCGCTAAACAAAATCAAACTGTACGTCCCCCTCTGTCTTGGAAAAAAATGCGCGATAGCATTCCATTAATAAAGGAAGAACTATCAAAAAATTTAGTAGGTCAAGAAGAAGCTATTGAAAGTATCGTAGATAAGCTTAAAGGCCACTGCGCTTATTTAGAGTTGTGCGAAAAATTGAATCAGAAACCCCGACGCAGTCTGGTCTTGAATTTTTACGGGCCACCAGGAGTAGGTAAGTCTACGGCTGTGAATATTATATCAAGAATACTTGGTTCCGGTTTATTAAATTTAGGGATGCCTGCTGCTGTTGAGGATAACGGAAAAAGAGCTAAAACCGTTTTAGCTAGGTTAATGAACGACAATGTGATAGATATTCGTACGGTGAAGTGTTATTTAAAAACAGATTTACGCAAAACATTGGAATCCCCTGGCCATACGATCATTGTTTTCGACGAATTTGAAAAAATGAGACAGCTTGACCATAGGTTAAGTAAAGATAATTATTTTGATGATAACGGCTATATCCTGCCGGGGTCTTTAGACGAAGCAATGAGAGACGCATTCGATTATGGACTGTTTGCAAACTACGATGTTTCAGAAAAGATTTTTATAACCATATCTAATGATGATATCACGTCATTGGAAAGACTTGAACCAAGTTTGAAAGATAGAACTGAAGATAATCTGGTTGAGTTTAAAAAATTCGATAGTATAGAAACTTATAAGGAGTTGATAGTTAGATCTAGTTCAAACTTATTTAAAGCATATGGCAACGATGGCATAAATTTGCGTTGGTCAGAAAGCGCCCTCGAACATTATGCTACCCTGTTCCACAAAGCAGAGGCTAGCGGCCGTAAAGTTGTGAATTTTATTGACCATGTTGGGAGTATCGTAAAATCTGCTAAAGATCAGTTGTTAAACTCTAATAATTGGACAATAGATTATAATTGTGAATCAAATGATGTATATGTTTATGGTACTGATAGTGTAACAGAAAAGGATGATGCTGTGGTTGAAAGTAACGAACCGTGTGAAATCGCAGAATTAGTAGGTGTGCGCGAGAACCAATGAAAAAAACTCTGTAAAATGAAAAACATCAAGGCCTTCTATGGTAAAATATAAAAAATCATAGAAGGCCTTAAATTGAACAGAAAGAAAGAAGTTTACAAACCAAAACCCGACGGCATG
>CAZDOV010000137.1:0-2850 GCA_964507135.1 uncultured Eubacteriales bacterium
TTCAACTTTTGTACACTGTTCTCAGAAATTATATAATAGCGACAGGATTTTTTCAACTATTATTTTAAATTTAAGGCAACGAAAAACAAAAGATCAGAACAAAAAAGCACTGTCAATTATTTCCAAAGTGAGCAGGCTGCGTTCACACGCATTGTTCAACTTCAAAAAACATGGCAGGAGTTTTTTAACCGTTGCTTAAATCAAAATCCTTACACGCACGCTGGTACAGATGGCCAATGGTGACCCAAAAACTAAAAGCACGAACATAAATGAAAATAATTTCACTTATTTTCGTGCGCAACTTGCAATACAGATGTTATCTGTCTAAGCACTCAACTTTTAATACAAACGCACGGGTTATTCTATTTTTTAAAGCGTGTGAAAGTATAAATAAATTTTATATCACCGTGCGAAAGTATGCAACCCCCTAGTAAAAATCCTAAATCTACTCTTTATTTTTATTACTCGCACCAGTGTTGCGAGTTTTTCTTTTAAGAATACTAGTTATGGTAATTAAACAGCCAGCTATATAGTGTACTTGTAACGCTATCCCAACTTATACCTTGTGCATAAGGATTTTTAACGATATAGTTTTTCCATAAATCTTTAAGTTTTTCACTTTCTCTAATATCAATTAAAATATTTTCGGTATTTGATATCTGATTTTCAGAACCTCTGTTTTTTGAAGTGGCAGTCAAAGCCTTCTTAAACAGATTTTTATCTATATTTTCGGCTTGAAACTTGGTTAGAATGTAAATATCATAAAAATCTCTCATGCGAGTGTTGGCTACTCCTCTTGAAATAATTGACTCTACTTTTTCTGCCAAAACAGTTTCCAAATTATAGGCTAAAACTTCAATGTTTCTATCCTCAAGAAGGAGTTTAAACGAATATTTTACGGCATCAGGAGTAATCTTATCTCCTGTTGTGATATCAACTTTTAGCGGTATTTTAGATTCATCTACCATACCTACTAAACCAAGCCTAAAGCCATGATATTCCGCATCTTCTCGAATTTCTGTTATATTCAAAAGTTTTATTGTTATACTATCGTCAATTTCTATTTTCAAAATATCTTCAAACGCCCTTTCTAGCTCTTCTTTTGAAAGAGGAAAATGTCTAAGCGTGGCATCTAAATCAATTGTAGCTCTTGAATCAATTCCAACGATCGAGGCTACAAGCATTCCGCCTTTAAGAATAAAATTATCTTTATATTTTGATTTTGAAATGCGTTCGAGCAGACGCTCTAACATATAATTTCTCAGCACTATCCCTGAATTTATATTTTTCTCTTTAGCTATATTTCGTATAAGTGCCTTCATCTTCATTGATGTCATTTATAAAAGTACCTCCAAGTAACTGTCTAAAACTTTTTCCACTCTAAATATTTTTGCAAACCTCATGAGTTTGTGAATATCTTTTTCTTTTGAGTTAACATAACGCTTAATTGCTTTATTTAGAATATATTTATCCATTTTGTTTCTCGCACGCAGAATATCACAAATTGTCCGTTCCTTATCATACACAGTAATATCTCTCCCATAAATAGTCTTTGCCATAATTTTTCCAATTTCAAAAAATTCTTCTTTTACAGTATGAACTTCAATGCTCGAATTTTTGAGTCTGGAAGGATTATATCCGCTTGGCAATGTAACGGTATAAAAAAGCGGATCCCGATCGGTAAGATTATGAATATAAAGGGCTGTTTCGTGAGAAAAGATGGCTTTGTTTGTGCGAAGACTAATTAGATACATTTCATCTTCAAACACTTCGTTAGAAGCATAGATACCCCTCGATATCATTTGAATTTCGTTTTCGTTTTTTAAAATCCATAAATATTGACGAGGAATACCGGCTGCCTCGACTTCTTCTGTAGATAGAATACCCGATGAAACTTTGAAAAGTTTTTTTAGTTTCTCTTTAAAAGACATTATAATCACCTTCTTGTTTTGACATTAGTGCTATTATTATAAACATAATTAGCACGGTTGTCAAATCGATAAAAAAGAATCAACTTTCTTCATACAGATTTTTATATTTGTATGAAGAAAGTATAACTTGAAAGGCTTTACTATTTTATCATCAGTTGATATATTTGCTTAGAGCTTTCAGGGCCACGATAGAGGAGCATTCCTACCGCTCGTACCACAGAATGCTGTGTAGCCAATAATCCAATTGGCCCAAAAGCAAATGCTTCTGCTATAACGTTATTAAAATCTTCCATTTCTTCTTCTCCTACGATAGAAGATATTTTTTGGAAATAACTGCTTGCTACGGGATAGTCGATTTTCATTAGCACTTTATTTTTATATTGTTTTTAAATTCTTTATGTATCATTTCGAGATTTTCAAGTACTATTTTTCCTGCATAAAATTCTACTTTAGTATGTTCTTCTTTAAAATCTACCGGGTGGCTGTCAATATATTTTTTCACGATTTCAATAAATATACTTTTTTTTATCAAATCTTCATCGTCTCCGCAAACGATATATCAGTCTGCAAGAATACCCCAACAAATGTCATCTGCTACCGAAGAAGCAGTAGCTAAATCTAAATCTGCAAGTGTTCCAAATAGCACATTTAGATATTTATCTAAATAATATCCTTTATCACCAAGCTTTGATTTTATCTCGCCCCCCAATCTCCAGAATTCATCCATGTGCAAATCACCGATTTTACCATTCCCACAGTTGGTTAATAATTCTATTGCTGCTTTGTATATTTTAAATAAACGTTTCGTTATCTTTCGGCGCGTTCTCAGATATATTTTTTACAAATTCAAATTCATTTATTGGCATATACTTTTACTCCCTATTTAATTTTACACTGTGCACCCAATGTTAATTATACA
>CAZDOV010000138.1:0-2817 GCA_964507135.1 uncultured Eubacteriales bacterium
TAATAAAACGCTTGAAATCCCGAATAAAGAACTTAGAATTAAGTTCGATGAGGCCTTAGAAGATAAATCAATGGGAGCAGTTGCAAAACTCGTTTTAAAATCAAATGAAATGCTAAAGGCGACTCTTAGAAAAGATACTGAAAAAATGGCAGAAATCTTAGAAGAAGCTCATGACTTAAATGTCCCAATCATTAAATACGGAGATGAAAATTCTCTCTCGTGTGTTGTGATGCTGTCATATTTGAGCGCTAGAGATGATTATAAAATTATCCGTGAAATGCCATCGGGGAAAGGCTTCGCAGATTTCATATTTTACCCAAACGATAAAACAAAGCCGGCTTTTATTTTAGAGCTCAAGAAAAATTCCTCGCCTGAAGAGGCATTGAAGCAAATCAAAGAGAAAAAATATGCTCTTGCTCTGGAAGGTTACACGGGCGAAAAATTCGCTGTTGGTATTTCCTGGGATAAAAAAACTAAAGAACATAAAATTAAGATTGAGGATATTGTTTAAGGTTAGTTTTTAAAGCAAGAATCGAAACTATATGGCCGAGCCTATGAAAATAGTTTTGTAAAATAGACTAGGCGTGACGACAAAAATTATTATCACGCCGCTTCAATTATCGTAGAAGATCTGTATTTATAGAAAATTTTTCACACGCACCCCTTTAAGCGTTTAGCTTTACTTCTCGGATTTTTCTCGTTTTTCGTGAAGTCGTTTCTCACAAATTTGTGGTAAGGTTTCGTTTTTTAAGGAATCAGAATCCAACTTCAACGCCTTATTGATAGCATCTAGTATTTGTTTATAGGCAGCATAACCAAGGTTGCTAGAGTCAGTAATATATGTTGACGATATTTCTTCTGAACAACGAGAGTCCAAATATAGTTGCAACACACAAGCCGCCGAATTATAGTCCTGCTTATCACGCGTTACGCCATAAAGCCGCGCGTAAATGTAATCTTTTGAAAATTTAGAAATCGATATTTGCTGAGAAACGTTTAATATGTCAACTCGATAGCGATTATTTAAAAACGAAGAATCACCACCGTTATTTTCGACGTTAGTTGTAAGTATACCGTACACAGATTTAGCGATTTCGCCAATGCATTGGTTCTCATCACCACTCAGCACGTTCTTGTCCGAAAAGTCGTTGTAACTTTTTTGAATCGCATCTGAAATTGAGTTCGCAAATTCGATTATATCCGAACGTTCTTTTTCAACAATCCCGGCAACAGAAAACTTATCATTAATAGCATGAAGTGTCTTTTTGATGGTCGGCGGGTTGCCGCTTCCCCATGCCTTTTTCAAAAGCTCAAGTGCTTCTTTACTGCCAACCCGGCTTTCGGAGGATTCCTCTAAGCAACAACTAAAGAATTTTTGCCATTCAGGTGTAAATTTATCTTTGTAGGCTTCATAATCACGATCTGCTTTGAGATTTAATAACCAGCGGACTACCTTGGCAGCAGAATAAACATCAGCTTGCTCCCCATTTATCAAACGCCCCGAGCGGCATGCAGCGTAGTCGTCCGGTGCGGCCCAGTGCGAGTTACATAGTGCTGGTTCAGTTAATCCGTTTTTGTTTATCAGTGTTGCACTATCTAAATCTACTAACTTCAGTGTTTTCATATTTTCATCAGCAAACATTATATTATAAGGGCGTATATCGTGGTGGCACAGCCCTAACTCGTGGAGTTCACGTATACCATTGAACAATTGTATTGACCAATCTTTGATGGTTTCATAATATTTTTCGATGCTTTCCACATTGCTAATTAAATCTTCAAGAGCATCGCCATTCAGAATTTTTTGCATTTTTTCCAGTATTACTACTTTACCGTTTACATCAAGTGGTTTGCCAAGAGTAAAATCATAAATATTGCACACATTCTTTAAATCAGGGTGTTCCTTTAAAATGCGAATGGCAAGCGCATTAACCTTGTCACAATCGTTTACGACCTTTATAGCACATGAATTTTCATTATATGTTCCCGACATAACAGGGGAACTACACGCACCCCCCTGAACATTATTAGGATCGTCACCTACAACCACAGATGAATTAAGTTCAAGTCCAGGTATAGAGCCATCGAAACAAGAAATCACTCGTTCACGTAGGGTTTTGCCGCCGATATCAGTTTTCCAAAACCTATATGTGTTCGTAATTAAGAATAAATTTTTTAAGCATTCTTTCTTAGATGGGTCCTCGACAATTGATGAAAATAGATCGTCTATAGTCTTTTCGAAGGCAGGAGTGTCACATGGCAGCGTACAAATTTGCATTAACTTGTCCATCACCGGTGTCAAGTTGCCATACCCATCAAATGCACGGTGTAGTTTAAAGAAATCCTCGATAGAATCACACATAAAATCTGATTCGAGATTTAATAATCGATCGCGTGTGGCGTCATCCTGCTTGTGATTGCTAGCAGCTGTTTTCAATCTGTCTAGAGCGTTGTTCAAGTCGTCACGAAGCGATTGGTTACCAGAACGATACTGGTCCAGTTCCTCTTCATACTCAGCATGTTCCTTTGTATACTTATCATTCAGTGTCTGCAACTTTTGCTGGCAATTTATAGCGTATAAGAGACTCGTAACACCAAAAATACCGGCAATAATTCCTAAGATACTGTCGCGATGTGAAGTCTCTTTATTATTCGAAGTCTCTTTATTATTCGAATTTTTCATTTTGTGATAATTCCGAACGTCATGCTTCTGTAACGATGAGACAATACTGGCGTTTGTGCTGTTAAACAAAGCAATGGTGGCCATGGACGTACCTAATATCCTTTTGAAATTCTGTGCTTTAAACTTCCCCATTT
>CAZDOV010000139.1:0-2763 GCA_964507135.1 uncultured Eubacteriales bacterium
AAAATCAACCTGAGGGGACTGTTTATTTTATGCTTTTTATTTTACACAAAAGCGGATTTTTACTGCGCCATTGCTGCGTAAACTCTATCTTGGCATATATTTTTGTAAAATATCAAATTCCAGATATTGACATTTTTTTCATAATTCGCTATATTCTTACTTAATTTGAGACTTTGTTCTAAAAACTGTTTGATTCCGGCTTTTACGCGTGAGTAATTTCTGCGGGCCGAATCAAAGAGTGCAAATTATATTAAATTTAGTGGGAGAAAGTGCAATGAAAAAAAAACGGATTTTATTGGAGCTCAAAAAGCTGCCAGAGAGATGTTCGATTGTCTTGGAATAGAACTGGAGGAAGAAACACCGCAAAGATTCACCAAGATGATGTATGACCTCACTCTATATCAGAACGTTCCTAACGAGGAAATAGCTGAAAGTGTGAGCAAAATCTTTGAATTTGATAACTTCACAAATTCAAAAAATATGGTCGTGATCAAAGATATTGAAGAATTCAGCCTTTGTGAACACCATATTGCTCTTATGTATGACATGAAAATTTCGGTAGGGTACATACCAAACAAGTTTGTTTTAGGGTTATCAAAAATAGTCAGGTTAACCGACATGGTTTGCAAACGTCTGCAATTACAGGAAAAAATTGCAGAAGATATTTTGCAAATCATGGGAATTCTTACGCAAAGCCCCGGAATTGCAGTTCACATTAAAGCCAAGCACAGCTGCGTAACCGCCAGAGGAATACACAACGTCGGAGCCGAAACAGTCACTAACAACTTCAGCGGGGGCTTCTTGGAAGACGATGCTCTAAAAGATTCTTTTTTCAGCGCCATAAAATAATTTTCAATAAGTATCAGTTCGATCACGTTTTTTAGTTAATGTGTCTTCAATAGATGCGTGTTAGTTTTGTGTGCAAAATATTACAAATTTAACATTCAAAAGTAGTCGTCCGCCATTGAGTGATCGTTTTTGGTACTCTAAATTTAGCATGGCAGCAATTTTTTGTTTATATCAACACTTCAAAAAGCCTTTTGTATTCGCTATTTTACAGAGTTCTCCCACAGGCTCGATACCGGGAGTTGTTTTTTATTATAGCATACTAACTTTTATATTGATTTGTATAGTTAGAATGTGTTAGAATATGTTAGAATAATTAAAAGGAGTTATAGCTATATGAATTTAGAAGAAAATCTAACAGTAGAATTTAAAAGTGAATATACCGAAAACATAAAAAAAGAAATAATATCATTTGCGAATACAAATGGCGGAACTCTATATGTAGGAATTGACGATAACGGCATTCCTATAGGATTAACAAATACCGATGATGTTATGCTAAAAATATCAAACGCAATAAGAGATTCTATAAAACCGGATATAACAATGTTTGTAAATTATCAAACAGAAATTATTGAAGAAAAAAAGATTGTAAAAGTAACTGTTCAAAGAGGCACGCAAAGACCATATTATCTAACAAAAAAAGGATTAAGGCCCGAAGGTGTTTATGTTAGGCAGGCTTCTTCATCTGTTCCGGCAACTGAAAGTAAAATAATTAGTATGATTAAAGAAACAGATGGAGATGTTTTTGAAGACATACGTTCTTTAAATCAAGATTTAACCTTTAATTTTACCTCAAAAGAGTTTAAGGAAAGAAATATAGCTTTTGGAGAAAATCAAAAAATAACTTTAGGATTAATGACAACTGATAGAGTTTATACAAACGTTGGATTCTTATTGTCCGACCAATGCACACATAGTATTAAAGCGGCAATTTTTGAGGGAACGACAAAAACAACTTTTAAAGATAGACAAGAATTTAGTGGTTCGGTTTTAAAACAGCTATCTGACGCCTATGAATATATCAAAAAATCAAATAAAATACGGTCGGAATTTAAAGGATTGCGTAGAATTGATATGTTTGATTATCCGGAAAATGCATTGCGTGAGGTTTTGATTAATAATATTGTTCACAGAAATTACTCATTTAGCGGAAGTACTTTGATTAGTATTTTTGACGACAGAATTGAATTTTTATCTATAGGAGGTTTAATGAAAGGTATTTCACTAAATGATGTGGTAATGGGTGTATCGATATGTAGAAACCTGAAACTCGCTCATATTTTTTATAGATTAGAATTAATTGAGGCATTTGGAACCGGTATTCCTAAAATTTTTGATAGTTATAAGAAATTTGAAGTTCCATCTCCTAAAATAGATATATCAGATAATGCTTTTAAAGTCACATTATATAATACTAACTATGCAAAAGGCACACCTGGTAAAATTGATAATGATGAGTACAAAGTTTTAGCATTATTTGAAGATAAAGAATATATTGTTAGAAAAGATATCCAAGAACATCTTTTGATTTCTCAAACTCTCGCTGGGAAAATATTGAAAAATTTAATTTCCAAACAATTAATAAAATCTGTGGGAAAAGGTAAAAATACAAAATATAAAAAAATATAAAATTTTAGTTCTGGAACAATTATATATTGTCGAGTATTTTTTTAGAAAAAGACGCTTAATTTACAAATAAAAAATGAACCACGCCAAGAGGTCGGCATAGCTCAGTTGATTTACGATTATCAAAAGCCTGATTTATTATTTAACAACGTTTATGAATCTATTTTCTGTGCGGAAAAACTCTTCCAGTGAAGTTTTGGGAGCAGCGCTGTCAACCGTGAGCGGCTCTTTACCAGTTTCTTTTTTGCGAGGGTCAAAGCGGAACAAATCCCAGTACCCGGATTCTAC
>CAZDOV010000140.1:0-2760 GCA_964507135.1 uncultured Eubacteriales bacterium
CTTAAAAAACGAAACCTTGCCAAAAATTCGTGAGCAACAACTTCGCAAAAAACAAGAAAAATCCAAGAAGTAAGGCTAAACGCTCAAAGGGGTGCGTGATTTATATCTTAGACAACGCCCAGCAATGGGCGAAATCACGGCTTTGTGGAATTATAGATATTTTTTACGAGTCATCTTCTGCTTGCGAAAATACAATATTCTTTGACGGATGTAACTTATTGCTAATAGCTGATTTAATGTTCCTAAGGCCCGTTTTTTTCGTTTCATTCGGGCCGTCCATCTGACCCTTTAAATCTGGCGATTTTTCAGTTAATATTCCAATAAACTTTTTGTATATTTCCAAATAGTCTGTATTGGGTTGTATATTAGTGCCTATTTTGCCCATTATTTTATCCATTTCTTCTTGTTGTTTTAGGTTCATCTTAACCTTTTCGTGTTCATAGTCTTTTTCTTTGTAAGATTTCATATCATTGTAAAACTTTTCGTTCGATTTTTGGCGCAGACTTTGGATTTTTTGATTTAGTTCAATGTAGTCTTCTGGTGTGCCGCCATATTGATCGTGTTGAAATTTTTCAGTCAATTTACGCAGCGACTGGCCTTTGGCCTTTGTTTTTGAATCGTGTTGGATCAAAGGGAGTTTTAATATATCGTCAAGAAATTCTTCGTTAGGCCCACAAGTTTCATTATAAAGAAACGGATATTCTATTAAATTTGTTTGATAAATCGTAAATTGTTTATATATGTTATCGATTTGGTTTAGGTTAGCCAAAGCCCACAAAGGGTTGTCTAGTGTTAGTTTTTTGAGGATGTTGGTTATATTAGCATAGTGCTTAGGGTGTTTTTTGATGTAAGACAATTTCTCATAATAGTATGTCTGCATTGTGATGTAGTTTTTTAGTTTTGGATCTGTTTTAGTGCGGTCTTTGATATCGTGTTTTGTTTTTAGCGTGGCAGTGGGAGTCGTGCGGCTAGATGGTTCGTTATTCTCAGCTAAAACTAAATTCACGCCGGCTACCAATTGTTTGCAATACTCTGTTAGCTTTTTGCTATGTGATCCAAAAGGACTTAACTGCAATACTTTTATTTTTTTAGCGATAGATTTTAGTGCGGGGTTGTCCGAAATTATGGTCTGGTTCTTGGACATACAGGTTACGGCTTCAGCTAGTATTCCAGTAGGTTTTTTATCAACTTTTGCCGAGTCTAATTGTTTAGAAAGGTTGTTCACTTGGGCTTTCCACGTGTTAGTGAGGTCAAGATAGAGGGACATAGCTGAGTGCAGTTCTTGGAGGCGAGAAATTTTACTCGGATCAGTATCATCGTCGGAACCCCAAATTGCTTTATTTATATCCAGAAGAGAGTCTTTGAATTTTTTAAGATTAATTGTGTTATTCGTAATTTCCGGTAATGTGATTGTTGTTCCTTTGGCATCAGATAATTTACAAATTCTAGCGGTCGCTGTCGGGTAGTCGAGAGTATAATTCAGGAGCTCTTTCACTTTTTCAATTGAATCATTGGTATTTTCGTTATCTTTAATTTTTAAATAAGGGTATGTGTTTTGGGTCTGTTTTTTGAGTTTTTGCATGGCGGCAAATTGTTTAATAATTTTAGTCACAAAATTAGTGTTGAGTTTTTGTACGTCTAACAAGGTGGGTTCCTTGTTACTTCCTGCACGGGTGTAATTTAATAGTTGATACAAACATCTGATAAGGTCGCTTTCAGGTGGGGAATGGAGCTTGTTCACAGTGAATTTAGCTAATTCGCCTATCTTGAATGCAATGTCTTTTATTTGCGATGTCCCCGGTTGTGGCTTTAAATTCAATTTTTTAACTTCTTCTTCAGCAATTTTTTTGATCTCTATATCATTGGCGTTATTATAGATTTCAAGCCAATGTTTATAGTCAAACGTAAGCGGTTCATTGCCAAGTTTAGTAGAAGGGTCTAGAGGAGCTTTTTGGTATTTTACGCTTATTTCTGTTCCATCTTCCAAACTAATCTTTGTGGATAGCAACTTGTTCTTACCTTTTTTAAAAAAGGAATCATTTGATTGGTCTTTTAAAGTTTGTAATGTGTCAAATATGTCATTGGCGTCATCTATGCTGAAAAACTGAGCGGCTTTTATGGCTTTGTTGTCGTCTAGTCCCCATGATTTATAGTATGACATAAGGTTGTTTTTAGCTGATTCTCGCAGTTCTTGTGCTGCCATGTTTTCAACTTTTTCTAGCTGCTCTTTATATTCCGCGACGTAGGCAGTATAAAATTTTGTTTGAACGTTTTTTTCTGTGAGATAGGAGGGGATTTTATTATGGAAGTCAATCAGTAGATTCAAGCAGGTTATAATGCTTCCTCGAAATTTATACTGCGTACTGGAATCTAATTTTAATGGGCACTTCTTTTTGCAATTTTCCATGATTTTGCGAAGATTTTCTAAGTGTGATATAAGGATGTTAAGATATACAAGTGTTTCGTGACGGTGTTTATCGTCGATTTTTTCTGTGGGTATTTGTTTAAAAATTTTCTTAGCAGATGTCAAATTCTCAATTAACGTTGTTGTATTTTTAAGCGAAAGTTCGTGCGAGATTTTACGCGGAGGTGAAAGCGACACAGGTGTGTTCAACCCGGGAACGAGAAAATTGTCATCATCAATTCCTAGAAGTTTCTTAGAAAGGTCATAAACAAAATTAGCCATACCTTCACGGCTACTTAAATCAATGCTAGTGATACCGATGATTTGTGATAATTGGCTTTCCATTACGCTTGTGA
>CAZDOV010000141.1:0-2757 GCA_964507135.1 uncultured Eubacteriales bacterium
GCTCACGAATACCTTAACAAAACTAATGTTCGCGGCAAAAAAAGAAAAAGCATAACTTTTACTTGATTAATTTTTTTACAAGTTGCCCTGCTTTATACGGTAAAGCGCATTTGCGATATTTGCAAAATCTTCAAATTGCAACTCTTCTGCTCGGCAAAGCTTAGAAATTTCCAAATTGTCAAGCAGTGATTTCAGTTCGTCTTTGCGCAAAGCCAAGCCCATACTCAGCGAATTCAAAATGTTTTTCCGGCGTTTCCCGTATGCTGCTCTAATTACCTTGAAATACATATCTTTATCCAGAACAGATCTCGAAATTGATTTATCCGGCACAATTTTTATTACTGCTGAATCCACATTTGGCGCGGGTATAAAACACCCCCGACTCACTTCAAAAACGATTTTCGGCGTGCCGTAGTACCTAACTGCCAAACTTATCGCGCCGGAGTCACGGCTACCAGGTTGAGCACAAATTCGAGTTGCTGCTTCTTTTTGAACCATAACCACAATCGAGCTTATGTCTAAATCGCTTTCCAGTACGTACATAATCACTTCCGAGGTTATATAATACGGCAAATTTGCACAAATATGAATTTCGTCACATTCGCCGAGTTCATTTGCAATAATTTCCGCCAAATCTGTTTTCAAAATATCGTTGTTTATTATTTTTACATTTTTAAATTCACTTGTCGTATCTGAAAGTATAGGAATGAGGTTTTCGTCTATCTCTATCGAAACAACTTTTTCAAATCTCTTGGCAAGCTCAGTCGTGAGCACACCTATTCCCGGCCCAATTTCGATCACACCGACTTTTTTAATCATATTAATTTTTTCGACTTCGTTTTTTTCAGGGCTAATGCACTGCTCTGCCATTTTGGGGCAAATTTTAGGACTGATAATAAAATTTTGGCCCAAGGATTTCGAAAATTTAAATCCATAATTTGATAAAAGTTGCTTTACTGTTTTTATATCCGAAAGACTATACAAATTTATCTCCCCTAAAACAAATGATTAAATTCTATGGTATTATATTTCGCGAAAAATCGCAAATACTACGTATTAATTCGAATTTTTAGGAGGAATCAAATATGGAAAACGAAGACACAATTGAGCTTTTGAGAGAATGCAGCGCAGGAGTGAAAATGGGCATAGCCACAATCGAAGACCTTTTGCCTCACGTGCACGACGAAAAATTCCAAGATGTTTTGCGTTCGAGCAAAACTACACACGAGGAGCTTTATGGAGAAATATCTAATTATCTTGAAAAATATGAAGTGCCAAAAAAAGAGCCCCCAATTATGGCAAAAGGCATGGCTTGGATGAAAACAAACATGCAAATGCGCATGAACGATTCTGATAAAACTATAGCGAATTTAATAACAGACGGGTGCAACACCGGCATAAAATCTCTAACGAGTTACCTTAATCAATACAAAAACGCTAAAGAAGAAATCCGAGAAATTTCTCGAAAATTGATAAATTCAGAAGAAAAATTAGTCGAAAGCCTGAAAGATTATCTTTGATTTAAACACCACCGATAAATTCAAAGCATAGCCGCACTGAAATTAAGATACGCCGCAAAAGTCAGCCATACCAAGTATGGTAGTTGAAGGTAAGCGGCGGTTTTATTTATTTTATAAAATTTGATTATCATAACCAAAACCAAAAGCCATAAACCGACAAGCCAAATAAAACTGAACTTAAAAAGCCTAAATTTAAAAAACAAAAACGGCCAAATGAAATTTACGGTAAGCTGAAGATAATAAGTCGCCAAAGCTGACAAAACTGCACTGCGCTGCGATTTTTCTTCGTTTATAATATATGCAGAAATACCCATGAGAACGTAAAGAACAGTCCAAACAACAGGGAATAACCACACAGGAGGGGCAAGTGCCGGACGAGATATTTGATTATAGACATTTGAGAAATTCCCTGTGAAAAAAGCGGCCAATAATCCTACTCCACTGCTAATTAATATGCTTTTTATTAAAGATCTTGCCTTAATCATATTGCATCCTCGCGTAACTCAACAAATTAAGTTTATATTCTTAAATTTATGCTCAAAACTTGAAAGTATGCTCTAAAACCAAATACAAACCATGTTTTGAAACTAAAATTTACAATTGCACCAGTAGGATATAATGATATAATATATCTGAGGTGAATTTTGTATGAATATATTTGCACCAGGGCTCACTCTTATGGAACTTACCATGAAAATTTTGGCAGCTTTGACGGTGGTATTTTTAGTTCTACCGCTTCACGAATATGCACATGGTTTTGTAGCTAGTAAACTCGGAGACAATACCGCAAAGGCTTGGGGGAGGCTCACCTTGAACCCGCTCGTACACTTTGACCCATTTGGGGCAATAGGTGTGTTGCTTTTCGATTTTGGATGGGCAAAACCTGTTCCTGTTGACGCTTCTAACTTCAAAAATCCAAAACGCGATATGGCAATTGTCGCTGCAGCAGGGCCGATTTCGAACTTTTGCGCTGCAATTATAGGCGGATTAATGATGAATTTGTTGGCGCTACTTAATTTCATCCCATTGCAAATATGGGTTAATACTTTTTTTATGTATTATATTTATCTAAACGTAGGAATAGCCGTGTTTAATCTTATACCTTTGCCTCCATTAGATGGATTTCGAATTTTGGAGGCGTTTTTGCCTGAACGTTTTTTAGTATCGTACTATAAGCATCATTTTACAATAAGGCTCGTGGTATTTTTTCTCTTCTTTTTTGGCTTTCTGAGTGTAC
>CAZDOV010000142.1:0-2751 GCA_964507135.1 uncultured Eubacteriales bacterium
ACCTATAAACCCCAGTTCTTCTCCTGCGGCAGAAAAAATAAAGTCACTTTCCTGTATCGGGACTACGTTGTTTGCAACTCTTGGGCCTTTGAATAATCCCGTACCGTAAATTCCGCCGGAACCAATTGAAAGCTTGCCTTGAATTTGCTGATATCCCATATTTAACGGATCATTTTCGGGATTAAGCTGACTCAAAATTCTTTTTTTTTGATAATCAGCTAAAACGAAATTCCAAAAAACGGGCAGCAATATCAACCCCATGATGGTTGCATACAAAAAATACTTTAGCGGTATACCGCCGATAAACGCTATTGTAATCGCTATGCACAAAAATATTATTGCCGCCCCGTCGTCACCTTGCAAATGAGAAAGAACTACGGGCGCACCTGCATGCAATATCAAAAGCGCGATATTTTTTTTATCATCAAATGAATTGTTTTGAGCTACTCTGGCTGTATGGGAAGAAAAAGTCACAATAAACACAATTTTAGCAAGTTCAGAGGGCTGAAACGTGATTCCCATCGGCAATTTTATCCACGCTTTTGCATTGACGCCCGAAGCGCCTTCGATCGCAACACCCATAAAAATAGTGTATACCATCAGCAAAATCCCGAATATTCCGAGCCAAAGCGATGCTTTTGAAATAAACTTGTAATTTATTGTTTGCAAAATCAGTGCACCAAATAATCCTAAAAAAATAGACAACGACTGCACCAAAAGATAATTGAATCCTTCTCTTGAAATGCTCGCAACGAGCGCAAGACCATATGCGGCAATCGAAACTGTCAACAGCCACAAAAGTTTATCGCCATACCTTAAGGCGCTTAAAATTGAATTGAATATATTCATGTTCTTATCCCAATTTTATTTAGTCAGTTCATATTATAAGATCTATTAATAAAAAACGTGACAAAAAATATTGCGGAAGAGACTAGCACTATTGTCGCTCCTGCTGAAGTCCCGGCATAAAACGAAATTATAAGCCCCGAAACACCAGGTACTGGCGAAAAGAGAATAGACATCATATGGTATCCTTTTATGCTTTTGGTGATATTTTTAGACGATGCCGCCGGTAAAACCAGCAATGAATTGATTATAAGCATTCCAACCCATCGAAGCGAAATCGTCACTATGAACGCTATCAAAATAGTGAAAATATTTTTATAAAATTTCACGTTAATATGTTTGCTTCTTGCCATATCGCTATTGAGGCTTGCCAAAACCAATTTATTAAACGATAAAATCCATATCAAAATCACCACAACAAGAGCTATCATCAGTGAAATAATTTCATTTTTTGAAATAGATAAAATATCTCCAATAAGATACCCGGAATACCTAGCAAATCCACCGTTCAATGATAAAATCACTATTCCTAAGGCAATCCCCGCAGACGAAAACACACCAATAATAGTGTCGGATGATGATATTTCCGACTCAATTATACTGGAAATTCCAAGTGCAAAAATGAGCGCAAAAGCCAAAATTGAAACTGCATAATTTTCAATACCCAGCATAATTCCAATTGCGATCCCAGTTAGCGCACAATGACCCATAGCATCTGAAAAAAACGACATTTTGTTGTTAACTATCATAGTTCCTACCAGCCCAAAAAGAGGTGTTATCAGAAGTATGGCCAAAAATGCATTTTTCATAAAATTAAATTCTACCCAAGAAAATGGTAGCAGCGTCTCGATAACGGAATATATCATACCCATACTTCCCCACTCCCCTCTACGTTTATCCCAAACGTTTCTCTCACTTTTTGACTATGCAGCAAACCTGAAGCTTTTCCGGTTTCCACAACGGTATGATCAATGAGAGCATATGAAGTGGCGTACTTCATTACGTGCCCAAGATCATGCGAAACCAAAATAACCGGCATATGATAATCGCTCCTAAGAGAATTTATAATATCATAAAATCTACTTATTCCCTTACGGTCCACGGCAGAAACCGGTTCATCAAGCAATAAAATATCCGGCATAGGGTCAAGCGCAAACGCAAGAAGCACACGTTGCAGTTCACCACCTGAAAGTTTCCCAATTGGCTTATTAATGTGATTTTCTGCCCCAACCTTTCTCAGCATTTCCATAGTTTTTTCCTGACGTTTTTTGCTGTAGCCAATCCAAACCGGGAAACGCGACGAATTCGCACAAAATAAGTCCATAACCGTTATGGGAGTGTTGTGCTCGAAACTGAGTCTCTGCGGAACATATCCGATCTTCGGATTTGCAATTTTTTTGCCTTTTGAGTTAAAAAATACAACTTCACCTTTAAAATCAACACTCCTGAGAATTGATTTCAAAAGAGTAGTTTTCCCGGACCCGTTACGACCAATTAAAGCTAAGGTTTCACCATGATTTGCAGTTAAAGTTATGTTGCCGAGTATAGTATCCCCTCCGCGACGAACTGACAAGTTCTTCACGTGCACGCTACATTGACATTTGTTCATTCAAAACATCCTTTTTAGCTCAAGGCTAATTCCCGTAAATTTCCGAATTTTTCTCACGTTGAAAATAATCGTCAAGGAGAATTATACATTAAAATTCAGAATAATAGAATACAGAAAAGCACGTGCGCACAGCTAACTAGCCGTTTTTGCGCAAAATGTGCCACTTTGTCAAGGCAGCTTTTTCAAATATTTTTTGTATTTTTTATAAAAAAGACTTGACAATATATATATATATATATATAATTGATACAAATCGAGAAATCGGTTTGTATTCTTAATTTCAAGGAGGTAATGTA
>CAZDOV010000143.1:0-2700 GCA_964507135.1 uncultured Eubacteriales bacterium
GTTTTCACGTTAAAGCTTTCTATCCGGAAGTAGTATAAAAGCTTTTGTTTTCGACAATGACACGTACCACTTGATAAATAGAATCATTAAAAATCCCATATAGCATATCCGCATATGCTTTTGGCTTTTCGACCATTCCGTTGATTATCCATTGCTCTGTAGTGGCTTGCAAAATGGTGACATAAAAATTTATAATAGTTTCGATTTTATCAGCAGTTAAATCGCTGTTTTCCGCTTGCTTTTGTATATCTCCGATAACTTCGCCCAGATTTTTCCGAATACACGAGAAAAAGAAAGGGTATAAATCCTTGTGAATATCACCATAATATTTGGAAGTTAGCGCATTCACCAAAAACTCTTTATTATTCAGAAATTCATTCAATACATCAACATATGCTTCTCTCCATGTTGTTGGCGAGGTTCTTTCGTTTATTGTAGCTTCGGAAATAGAAAGAATATACCATGAGAGCAAAGAGCCTATTCCGCTGAAATGATAATAAAAGGTTTTGCGATTTGTTTTGCAATGACCTATCAATTCCGTAACAGTGATGTTGTCGATTCGATGATGCTTTGATAAATCCATCAAGGCATTTATCATCTTTTGTTTTGTATGTTTTGACATATTGAATAGTTTAGCATAATTTGATTGTAATGTAACAAAATCTCAAAAATTACTTGCTTGATTCGCCGATTTTAGCCGCAACACGACGTATAACTCCTCTTGGGAAAAGCCGTGAGAAAAGACTTTCGAGCTTTGTGCTAAATCCGTGACTTGCCACAGCTACGCCTTTCATTCCCTTTGAATATGCGAATTTTCCAACTGATTCAGGGGATGTTCCTTTAAGATTTTTCAAATCGAAATCATTTGCTGCAAAGAAGTTCGTTTGGGTCGGACCCGGGCAAATGCAGGTGACTTTAACTCCGCGCTTTCTGTATTCCTCATGCAAAGCCTGTGAGAAAGACAATACAAAAGCCTTTGAAGCTGCGTATACAGGCTGAGGTGCCAGCGGTACAAACGCCGCATTTGAAGCGATATTGATGATATGGCAATTCTTTTTCTCAAGCATTGAGGGCAAAAAGACTCTGCACATATGCATAAGAGCTACATTGTTCAACTCGGCTATCATTTTCTGCTTGTTCCAGTTGGATTCAGCGTAATCGCCGCTTCCGCCAACACCTGCATTGTTAACAAGCACATCAACAAAAATGTTATTGGCAACTAATTCGTTATAAATTTCGGCCGGAGCTTCCTCTCTGCATAGATCTGCAACTATGCCATAGGTTTTCACACCGTACTTTTCCTCTATTTCCTTTGCCGCTTCTTTTACGCCGTCTTCATTGATATCAACAACGACAATTGGATGGGAATGACGAGCAAATTCTTCCGCAATTGCTTTTCCGATTCCGCCGGCAGAACCTGTGACCAGAGTATAATTTTCCATGATTTTTCCGGTATAATCAATTTGCTTTTAGATTATACATTCTCCTTTTTTGAATTTTGTTTGTAGTTATGAGAGCAAACATTACTTCATATCACAAAACAACAATCAGTAGTCATTTTCATTATATTTAAGCGGAAAATTTATTTCAATGGTCAAAAACGGTACTTTGTACCGAAAATTGCAGGGGATTAGGGGAATATATAAATCTGTTTCGGATAGGTTCTCGGACTTATACTATTTTGCGGTAAAAGCTCCATGCTTTCAGTAAAATATTTGCCTTTTCACGGAAATGTGGGGTATAGATTTAATTTTTCGTTTTTAAAAAATCAAATAGTCCCGTGCTTTTTTCATTCCACATCGCTTGTTGGGCAACACCCCAAACCCTTTAACAATTTCATGAAAATTGGCTACGCACCGGTGGTGCTTATCTGCATTTTATCTGTTATTCTTTTGAAATTCGTTTTTGAATATCCCCGATAGACGGTAACTGTTTGTCGAACAGTTCCTTGCACTGCAGCAGGGTAGACGAGCCCTCCACACACCAATCCATATATTGCTTGATATCCTTAAGCTCCAAACCAGATGTTTTCAGGCACTCTATCATCCGCAGCCGCTCAAGCTCCATTTCGGAGAATTTCCGAATACCCGACGAGCGCTCCATTCCGGGAAAAAAGGCCCTGCCTGTCGTAATAGCGCAAGGTGGATATAGGCATCCCAAACATCTGTGATACCTGTCCAATTGTATACATAAATACTCCTCACAAATTATTTACAATTATTTTGATAGAACCTATTGACCTGAAGTCAGCTTCATGTATTATCATTAATATAGCAAATTTGCAGAAATATTGCAATATAAACGGGAGCATTTAATTATGAGCAAAAAGGTTTTAATTCTGTCCGGCAGTCCCAGAAAGAGCGGCAACTCCGACCTGTTGTGTGACGAGTTTGCAAGAGGCGCTGCCGAAAGCGGCAACAGCATCGACAAAATCCGGGTAGCGGAAAAGGACATTCACCCCTGCATTGCCTGTTATCATTGTCGCGACAACGGCGGCAAATGTGTGTTTGAAGATGACATGGCAGAGCTTTTGCAGAAGATGATCGACGCGGATGTGCTTGTTTTTGCAAGTCCTGTGTACTTCTATTCCATTGACGCGCAGCTAAAGGCCGTCATCGATCGAACCGTTGCAAGGTGGCTTGAGGTGAAGAACAAGGAATTTTACTACATTGTCACCATGGCAGACGAGGACGCAGCCTC
>CAZDOV010000144.1:0-2666 GCA_964507135.1 uncultured Eubacteriales bacterium
TTTCGTTCAGCTCTGATGGGATTTTTACAAACGAAGCTTTGATTAACAGGATAAACTTTGATTTAGCAAATGATCTAGGAAACTTGCTTTCAAGAACGGTTTCGATGACGCAGCGGTATTTTGGTGGAACTATTCCGGGAAATCACAAAGAAGGTGCTCTTGATAGCGAACTTATAAATTTTGCAAAAAAATTAAGAAATAATTACGAATCAAAAATGAATTCTTATAAGTTTTCATCTGCTCTTTCGGAAGTTTGGCTTCTTATTTCGAAGTGCAATAAATACATCGATGAAACGATGCCTTGGAAACTCGGGAAAAATGAGCATCAGAAAGATCGGCTCGCTGCAGTTATATACAATCTTTGTGAGTGCCTCAGGATTATTTCTGTATTGATTTCGCCGTTCATGCCTGAAACATCTAAAAAAATCCAGGGCCAGATCGGGGCAAGTAGTAATATTTGTACGTGGGACTTAGTAGATAAGTGGGGAGTACTACCGAAAAATTCCACAACGGTCAAAGGAGAAGCGATTTTCCCGAGAATAGACATCAAGAAAGAACTTGAAATGCTCGACGCTTCAGCAAAAAATTTGCAACCAATAGTCGGCAAAATCGTAAATCCGAAATCGGAGGACGATGAAAAAAACGCAGGTGAAAAACCGGAAAACATTGCAAATTTAATTGATATTGATGATTTTTCAAAAGTGAAACTGATAGTGGTTAAAATCAAAGAATGTGAACCTGTTAAGAAATCCAAAAAATTGTTAAAACTTACCGTTGATGACGGTGAGGGTGATAGAATTGTGGTTTCTGGGATTTCGATGTATTATACGCCAGAAGAACTGGTTGGCAAAAGCGTTATTCTTGTTTCAAATCTTAAGCCTGCCAAGCTGTGCGGTGTGGAAAGTAACGGCATGGTTTTGGCTGCAACGTGCCATGAAAACAAAGTGAAGGTGATTTTCGCAGATAACGAAATCCCCGCAGGCAGCCCAATTAGTTAAAGTAGGGCGTGTTTAAATGTGGGCATGGTAAATACTTAATTTAAGCAAAATGAGAGGGCTTGGAGAGTATGGATTTAAGTGGTATGGATTTAAATAATACAATATTTGAGACACACGCACACTACGATGATGAAGCTTTGGATTCTGATAGGTCTCAGCTTTTAGAAGATTTGCCAAACTATGGCATTTTTAGAATAGTTAACGCTTCAGCTGATCTGATTTCTTCTGAAAAATCAGTGGAACTTTCTCGGCAGTATCCGTATATTTATGCCGCCGTGGGAGTGCATCCTGAAAATCTTTCTGAAAACGAAAAATTCAATTTTATTGATGACTTGAAGGGTATTGCGCTTGATAACGAAAAAGTGGTGGCGATTGGGGAAATTGGGCTTGACTATCATTACAGAACTGATAATAAAGATATTCAGAAAATGGCTTTTTTGAAGCAAATAGAGCTCGCAAACGAATTGAATTTGCCGGTCGTGGTACATGATAGGGATGCCCATGGAGACACTTTGGAAATTTTGGAAAAGACTTGCCCAAAAGGGGTAGTGCATTGCTTTTCCGGGAGTGCTGAAATGGCAAGGAAAGTCATTGGTTTAGGTATGTACCTTGGTGTGGGCGGTGTGGTTACGTTTAAAAATGCAAAAAATATAGTCAAAGTTATCGGGGATATTCCACTTGAAACCGTGGTTCTTGAAACGGATGCGCCATACCTGGCTCCAGAACCGTTTCGCGGAAAGCGCTGCGACTCTTCAATGATAAAATATACTGCTCAAAAGATTGCGGAAATAAAGGGTATCAGTATTGACGAAGTTTTAAGAATAACAAAGTTAAATGCAATTAATTTGTTTGGTATGAACTGAGGAGGTGGCTAAAATGCTTGGTATATTTGGTAATTATGAAATGGCGATGAGAATTGGCCATGGCTATGACGTTCATAGGCTCTCTGAAGGAAAATCTTTAATATTAGGCGGCGTTAGAATTCCGTACCATTTGGGTCTTGTCGGCCATTCCGATGCAGATGTTCTGTCTCACGCCATAATAGACGCGTTGTTAGGAGCCGCTGCTCTTGGGGATATCGGAAGGCATTTTCCGGATACCGACGAAAAATTCAAAGGCGTAAGTAGTTTGGAACTTCTTCAAAAAGTTTGCGGAATGATTAGAGATAACGGTTTCCAAATTCAGAATATAGATTCAACTATAGTTGCTCAAAGCCCAAGGATGGCGCCGTTTTTACCAGAAATGCAAAAAAATATTGCAAATGCGTGCAGTGTCGGTGTTTCTCTGATAAGTGTAAAAGCTACCACTGAAGAAGGTCTTGGCTTTACCGGTTCGGGCCAGGGCATTGCTGCTCACGCCGTTTGTCTTATTTTGAATGATTAAAAAATATTTTGGCAACTGTGATAACAATGCGTAAACGTGGTATAATTAATGCCAAGATTTTAAATTTGTAGAGGAGTTTTTTGGATGTTTAGCAGATTGCAAAATATTGAGAGACGCTTTAATGAAATAGGAAATGAGCTATGCAATTCAGAAGTTTTTTCAGATCAGAATAAATATAGAATGCTCATGAAAGAACACAAAAACTTAGAACCTATAGTTGAAAAATATAAGGAACATAAAAAAGAGCAAGAAGATTTGGATGAAGCAAAAGAACTGATTCATGAA
>CAZDOV010000145.1:0-2648 GCA_964507135.1 uncultured Eubacteriales bacterium
TCAATCACAGAACGTAGGTCATTGATTGTTTCAGGAGTGGCTTCGATTACTTCAGATACATCAGTAAGTCGTAGAAATTTTTTAATCATTTCATAGTCGTTCTCTTTATATTGACTTGCAGCTGATTGTTCTTTTTCGTTTTTAGTCCCTTTTTCGTTTCGAATTTGCAGAGAAGTTTTTTCCGTGGAACGATCCAACTCTCTTTTCACGCGTTTATCGTTAAAAATGACTTGCAGCAGTTCTCTATCGTTTGTCTTTGATGCATATTTGTCTCTGGATAATCGTTCATAGTAATCAGGGTTAGCAAGATCATTAAAATACATTGTATTGTTATATAATATATTGTAAAAAGCATACGTCTTTTCAAACAAGTCGGTGAGTGTACTTGTGTCACCATTGCAACAAATGTCAAGTTGAACCTTTAGCAAGTTGTTTAAACTTTTTAAATAGGATTTTAACTTATTTAAAAAAGCTATTGTGTTGGTGGGATGTTCAGAAGATGACGCTAACTCTGCTAAAAATTTTAAAGTATTTCTTAAATCATTTTCAGAGCTTTCGTTCAAACTGTCGTATGTAGCGCCTGACTCTAGCTTTTCCTTGAAATAGTTACTCACTTTAATCAAATATTTCTCAAAAATTGTTTTGGGATTTGAAAAACCGTCTCGTAAATTACTTATGTGTTCCAAGGCCGTGAATTCTTGATACATTCTGTTTTCTAATTCTGACACTTCTTTATCGGGGTACTCCTGGTGATAATAGGGGGGTTGCAGGCTTGATGTTATTTTTGCGATACAATCCGTACATTTACGCCAAACTGTTGAACCGGGAGTTGAATACCTTTTTAAATTTTCTATGGTAGCGATATCTTTTCTTTTGAAGTTTTCCAGCCTAGCTCTGTCTCTTTTTCTTTCTTCACTGTCAAATTGTTGCTCATAAACTTGTTGCAAAGTTTCGTTATTCCCAGCTTCCAATTTCAGCACCTTACTGACATAGTCTAATATTTCCTTATAGATATTATAATCAGCGCCATTAGGGTCTGAAATATGGTTTAGCACCGTTGGCACCGAATTCATGGACTCGCATCTCAAACATAGTGCCATGACGTAAACTGCCAAGTCGTAATTTCCGCGCTGCTTACCGTGAAGCCGTGCGTAAATGTAATCGCTAAGAAACGTACTGACCTTTATTGGATCAGAAACGCCTGGTATTTCAACGCTGTAGTCTTTATCGACGTTATAAGAGGACTTTAGCTTTCGCTGCATTAAATCAACAATTTTGTCAACGAAATTATCTGAGCTGTTGTCCATCTGTGGGCATGTGGCGATAAGCTGGTCATAAATGTCTTGAATATCATTTGAAATTCTTTTTGCGAAATCAACTGTTTTAGAGATATTTGCTATAATGAGGTCTGCCGTTGCTTGCTGCGGAAGCGCCTGGCTTGTACTGTCATTTTTCTTTGGCGAAAGCGCTTGGCTTGTGCTGTCACTTTTCTTTGGCCAAAGAGCCCAACATAAAAGCGATGCACCAACTACAGGCAAACCGATTCCCATAGCTTTTAGTATTTTGTCTTTTGTCCAAAAACCCTGATTTTGTTTCTTCTCGTTCTCATCCTTCCCGTCCTTTTTAACTGCTTTGTTAGAAATTTGCTTCGCTGTTCTCATACCTTGTTTTGCATTCGCAGGAGCAGCCGAAGCCGTAAAATTTGCCGCAGAACCAAGCAAACTCGTCATAGCCAAAAACGAAGCTATTCCTTGCTTAACCGATTGAGCTCCACCGGCAACTTGGTCTAGTTCTTCAAATGATAATTCTTCCAATCCTTGCAGTTCCTTCATTTTTATCACACCCTCTATTTTGTTAAATTTTTATTTCAACTATTTATATTTTATCATATTCGTTGATAAAAATCAAGCTATGTTCAAAACAATAGTGTAGGTTTGTCAATGATTAGTTACAAAATCAGAAAACTTCTCCATTTTGAATGTAAGCCTTTAAATAATCGGCGGGAGAATGCCAATTAAGAGGACGCATAGGGAAATTATTGTAATTTCTGTTGTGAACAGAAATTTGCTTTTTAAAGTCATCAAAAGAATAAAACGAGTGTGTAGCATAAAAGTATTCGTTATCTTTACGGTGTGAACGCTCAACCTTGCCGTTATGTCTCGGTGTGTACGGTTTGATAAGTTTATGCCTTATGCCACACTGTTTGAGCGTACGCTCAAACAGTGTGGGCGTCGGGTTTTCGGTATTATTGAGTTTTTTTGTGAATTCGGAACCGTTGTCTGTTTGAACACACTCTATTTTAAACGGAAATCGCTTAATTAAGTGTTCAAGAAACATAGCCGAACTGTATGTGCTGTGTTCCTCAAAAGCCTCTAAATAGCGAAATCTTGAATATTCATCAATAGCGGTGTATTGGTAAAACTTTTGTCCTTTGGCATCTCCCACAATACAAACTTCGGGAACGAATTTAACGTCTATCTGCACTTTTTGCCCCGGATATTGCATCTGTTCGTACGGTTTGGGTATATACTTCGGATTCGGCGGTTTTACTGCCATTTGACCTTGTTTGCGTAAAAGGCGGTATAATCCCGTTGCCGAGCGGGTATATCCTCTTTGGCGGAGTTTTACCCAAAATACCACTAATCCGG
>CAZDOV010000146.1:0-2640 GCA_964507135.1 uncultured Eubacteriales bacterium
ATATGGCCCTTATGTGCAAAGCGAACGAAAAAACAGCTATTTATCATACGCAAAAAAACTTGTTGACCTTGGTGCAGCTTATTATTGTTTTTGTCCTAAAACAGAAAATTCAGATGAATTTTTACAATCAGGTCACAAGGACCCCTGCAGAAATTTGAGCGACCAAGAGGTAAAAAGGTTTCTTGAAGAAGGTAAGCCTTACACAATTAGGCAAAAAATGCCAGCAAGTGGGAGCACGGCTTTCAAAGATGTTGTTTTCGGTGATGTTTCAGTTGAAAACAAAGAGCTTGAAGATCAGATTTTAATCAAAAGTGATGGTTTCCCGACTTACAATTTTGCCAATGTAATTGATGATCACGAGATGGCAATAACTCATGTGGTCCGAGGATGTGAATATCTTTCTTCGACTCCAAAATATAACCTCCTTTACGAGGCGTTTGGGTGGGAAGCTCCGATTTATGTTCATTTACCGCTTATCATGGGGCAGAACGAAGATGGAACGGTTTCAAAACTTTCAAAAAGGCATGGAGCGGTTAGCTTTGAAGATTTAACCGGTATGGGGTACTTGCCAGAAGCAATTATAAATTATATTGCGTTTTTGGGATGGTGCCCTGACAGCAATCGCGAAATATTTAGCCTTAATGAGCTAAAAAAAGAATTTTCGCCTGAGAGAATCAGTAAATCACCGGCAGTATTTGATTATAAGAAGTTAAATTGGTTTAATAGCGAATACATAAAGAGCAAAACCGAAGATGAGTTTGAAAGTTTGGCGCGCCCTTATATTCGATCAATTACTACTACAGCGAACTGTAAAAAGGTTTCGATTTTGCTAAAAACGCGTATTTCGAGATTAAATGACATCCCTGAAATGATTGACTTTATAGGGGAAATTCCGGAATACGATGTGAATATCTTTGTGAATAAAAAAAGCAAGACCACGCTAGAAAGCGCTAAAAAAGTTTTGGAAGAAATCAAGCCTCGGTTTGAGCAATTGCAAGATTGGAATTACGATTCTTTGCATGGCCTATTGATTGATTTTGCAAGTGAAAATGAGCTCAAGAACGGAACTGTAATGTGGCCCGTAAGAATAGCAATTTCAGGGAAGCAAACAACTCCGGGTGGGGCAGTAGAAATACTTGAAATTTTGGGTAAAGAAGAATCCTTGAGACGTATAACAAATGCGCTAACCAAACTTTAAGGAGGCAACAAAATGGATGAAAGTGTGTTTGAGAAAGAACTAGACGGTGATAGCGGAACCGGAAATTTCGTTTTTGAGGCAATAAAAAGAGATCTTTCTAGTGGCGGTAGGTGTGCCGGTATGGATGTGCACACGCGTTTCCCTCCCGAACCGAATGGGTATCTTCATATTGGTCACGCAAAAGCAATTTGCATAGATTTTGGTGCTGCGAAAAAATTTGGCGGGAAGTGCAATTTGCGAATGGATGACACCAATCCCACGAAAGAAGACGTGGAATATGTTGATTCCATAAAAGAAGATGTTAAATGGCTTGGGTTTGATTGGGAAGATAGATTTTTTTACGCTTCTGAATATTTTGACATTATGTTTGAAAATGCTTGCAAGCTTATCAAAAAAGGGTTGGCGTACGTTTGTGAGATGACTCCGGAGGAAGTTAAGCAAAACCGCGGAGATGCCAAAAATCCAGCCAAAAGTCCATACAGAGATAGGCCGATTGACGAGAGCATGGATTTGTTTTTACGCATGAAAAACGGCGAGTTCCCTGACGGTAAGATGACGCTCAGAGCCAAAATCGATTTGGCGTCAGGCAATTTTAATATGCGCGATCCGGTTATTTACAGAATAAGCCACACTCACCATCACAAAACGGGGGATAAGTGGTGTATTTATCCGATGTACGATTACGCGCACCCTATTGAAGATTTGGTTGAAGGGATTACGCATTCGCTTTGTTCTTTGGAATTTGAAGATCACAGACCGCTTTACGATTGGGTCGTAAATAATTTTGATTCACCAAAAAAGCCACGTCAAATCGAATTTGCACGATTGAATATTAACAATACCGTGATGAGCAAGCGTAAGCTTCGCAAACTTGTGGAAGAAGGTTTTGTGGATGGCTGGGATGACCCGAGATTGCCGACGATTTGCGGATTGAGGCGCCGTGGATATACTCCGAGCGCGATAAGAGATTTTTGCGAAAAAATCGGTGTTTCAAAGGTGATAAGTACTGTGGAATATGCCTTTTTAGAGCACTGCCTGAGGGACGATTTAAATTTAAAAGCTCAGCGTGTTATGGCAGTTCTAGATCCCATAAAATTGGTGATAACAAATTATCCGGAACACAAAACAGAAGAATTGGAGATCGAAAATAATCCGAATGATGAATTAGCCGGGAAAAGAAAAGTCACGTTTTCGCGCGAAGTTTATATTGAGGCTGACGATTTTGCCGAAGAGCCTCCAAAGAAGTATTTTAGGCTTTTTCCCGGTAATGAAGTTCGTTTGAAATCAGCATATGTTGTCAAGTGTACTGGTTGTTTGAAAGATGAAAACGGAAAAATTATTGAAGTTTACGCAGAGTATGATCCTGATTCAAAAGGCGGGAATCCTGCAGATGGACGGAAAATTAAGAGTACGATCCATTGGGTCGATTTTAAAACTGCTGT
>CAZDOV010000147.1:0-2636 GCA_964507135.1 uncultured Eubacteriales bacterium
TCATCATTATTATCTACTATCTGGTACATAAAATAAACTGTATCTCCACTGGAATCTGAAAACACCGGTTCGTTTAAAGAAATAGGATACGAAACAGACTCAAGCGAAAGTACGATGTTTTCTTTTTTTGTTCCCATTTCAGAAGCGATCTCCTCTATAGAAGGTTCTTCACCATTTATGCTTGTCAAATGTTCCTTCGTACGCATGGCATGATATGCCGTGTCACGCAAAGATCTGCTAACTTTTATAGCGCTATTATCTCTTAGATATCGCCTGATTTCTCCGATAATCATCGGGACAGCATATGTAGAAAATCGTACATTTTGAGAAATATCAAAATTATCTATCGATTTAATAAGCCCAACGCACCCTATCTGGAATAAATCATCCATGATTTCTCCTCGGTTCACAAATCGTTGAACAATACTCAAAACAAGTCTCAAATTTCCATAAATAAGCGATTCGCGTGCGGATGCGTTTCCGGCTTTCGCGAGCTTTAAAAGCTTCAACTTTTCTTTTTCGGAAATTGTTTTTATATTCGATGTATTTATACCACAAATTGTTACTTTCCCGTACTGAGCCACGATTCTCATCCCTCCGAAATTTATAGACTTACAGAGTAATTATTGACACGAATTTGGAAAATAATTCAAAATTTAGAAAATAATATTTTTTGGACGCTTCGTGCATATTACTTAATAAACTTTAGAAAGGTGGGTCAGTGAAAGTACATTTGTGCTTTTTATAACATGAAATATTTTGTGAAATTGTCTAACATAGTAATAAACATGCTTTGTGTATGCTTAATATTTAGCGTGAAAGCCCAAGATATAACCGTTTCAGCCAAGTCCGCTATTTTAATTTGTGCCGACTCAGGTGGCGTCATTTTCGCAAAAAATGAACGCGAACCGCTTCCGATGGCCAGTACAACTAAAATTATGACTTCGCTGCTAGCGTTAGAAAACATGGAAGCTTGTGGCAATAAAGAAGTCGAAATAACTGACGAAATGGTCAGGGTTGAAGGTACGTCTATGGGCCTAATGCCCGGAAATATTGTAGATTTGAATGCATTAGCTGAAGGTATGCTTACTGTTTCCGGTAATGATGCAGCTAACGCTGCTGCGATTGCAGTAGGAGGGAACACAGAAAATTTTATAAATCTCATGAATGAGAAAGCAAAGCTAATCGGCATGAAAAACACAAAATTTTGCACTCCCTCTGGCCTTGACAAAAATGATCATCATTCAACAGCAGAAGATATGGCTTTTTTGGGCGCATATGCTATGGAAAATGAAAATTTTGCAAATATTGTTTCTAAAAAAAGTATAAAAGTTCATTTCATAAATCCTAATAAATATGTTACAATGAAAAATCATAATAAGCTTTTGCGCCTTTACGACGGATGTATTGGAATAAAAACCGGGTTCACAAAATCAGCGGGAAGATGTTTAGTTTCGTGCGCTCAAAAAGATAGCGCCAAGCTTGTGTGTGTGACTTTAAATGCGCCGAACGATTGGGACGATCACGCTAAACTTTATAATTATGGATTCGAAAATATCACATCAAAAACTTTTGATGATACAGGCTTTTCTGTTGAAATCCCAACAAATGATCCTCGCGTGGCATCAGTTTCGGCTAAAAGTGATTCTGCGTTCCAGGTTTGTGTTCCAAAATCAGGCGAAAGTAAAATAAGGCGCGAAGTTGAAATACCGAGTTTGTGTAATTTACCAGTTGAAAAAGGACAAATAATCGGGAATGTGGTATACTATTTAGATGAAAATGTCATTGGCAAAAACGCTATAGTTTCTGATGAAACTATAGTTTTGGAAAATCCAAAGCCAGAAGGCTTATTTTCAAAAATAAAAAGTTTTTTTGCGCGTATTTTTCATCTATAGAATTTTTTAAGATAATTATAAAATGAATCTACCAAAAGAAAGGAATAGTAAAAAGCAATGGGTTCAGATATGGTTTTGCAAAAATATATATCAATGTGTGGGTATGCTTCCAGAAGAAAAGCGCAGGAGATGATTTTGAACGAAACAGTTAAAGTTAACGGTCAAACTGCTTCGCTGGGTATGCGAGTTTTTCCAGGAAGAGATACTGTAACAATCAATAATAAGCCTATTGTTTGTAATCAACTGCCACGACACTACATAATGCTCAATAAGCCTCGCGGATATGTGACAACTATGAGCGATGAGAAGGGCAGAAAATGCGTTGCTGATCTTGTGAAAGACATCCCGGAAAGAGTATATCCGGCCGGCAGATTAGATAAAGATTCCGAAGGACTCATTATTATGACTAATGACGGTGATTTTGCAAACAGATTAATCCATCCGTCGCACAACTTGTGGAAGACATACCGAGTAACTGTAAGGCCATACGTAACCGAAGATCAGCTTGTAAGGCTTTGCATTGGGCCAAAAATTGACGGCAAACCAACTGAGCCTGCAAAAGTTGACGTGATTTTTCAAGAAAATGGCAGAACCGTTCTCGAATTTTCAATCAAAGAAGGTCGCAACAGACAAATTCGCAAGATGTGCGAAATGGTAGGTCTTGAAGTTGCTCGCCTCAGACGAGTGTCAATCGGGAATATAAAGCTTGGTATGCTTTCCCCTGGTAAGTGGCGTAATCTT
>CAZDOV010000148.1:0-2630 GCA_964507135.1 uncultured Eubacteriales bacterium
GAGCGATTTTTGCGGAGATCCTCGCACGTGTATTTTTGACGAAAAAGCCGGGATTATGCTAAACGAAAGCTTTGTCAAATTGGTCGCTTGGTATGATAATGAGTGGGCATACAGCTGCAAAATCCTCGACTTAATATCTTATATGGATAACAAGAAAATCGCCTAAACCCCGTTATTTTAGTTGCTTTATCGCGTTAATAGTCTAAAAACGCATCATCCTTTGGAATTAACCAAATTAGGATGATGCATTTTTTGTAGTTCATCTTCTAAACATTTTATCGTGGCTATTATAGTCACCTTCGGTAAGAATACCAAACATTATTTCTCTGATACTGTTGAACTTATAGTCTGCTGAGTTGCTGGGTATCTTGCAAAAAAGTTCATTTATTGCTACTAGTCGGCCTTCAATAGAAAATTGGTCTTCTTGCTTAAGTTTTCCCAAATCTTTAATCAACTTAATTAACAGTGTTAACGAATCACTGAATTTTTGGTCATTTACGTTATTCACGGCACTTCCAAAAACTTTATTTTTTGCGGCCACAATATCGTGAAGTTTACTAAGCATGGGGTTAAAACTAGTACGCGATGTATTAAACGGCGTATTTAGATTGATACATTCTCCACACAATTTTCCTACCACTTCTACTTCTTTGGCAACGTCCTGACCTTCTCCTAGCATAAACTTTATCACTTCAATCAAATTGTTAATGGTTCTCGCCGTGCCCACATAGCAGGTTGCTATGTCGTATTTTTTACCGCTGTCTTTACCTTTACCACTCGTTAAATTCCAATAATCTTCTTCCTTTTCATACAGTTTTCCTGCTTGTTCATTGTAAAAGTCGATATACGCATTAGTTTGTAAAATATTTATCAAATCAGCCATAATGCCGCTCGCACATTTACGGGAATCACAATTTTCTTCAGAGACTTCGTCAGAGATTTTTTCAGAGTCTTCTTCAGAGATCTTTTCAGAGATATTAGGAATGCTATAAAAAGCTTCAACAATAGCGAAATCACATTTTTGAACAAAATCACGAAGGCAACTTCTATAAGAGAGGCATTTATATTCTTTATCATCAACACGAGCTTTGTAAGATTCATATATTTCTTTTATACGTTTTAAAAGATTTTCGATAATTGTTCTTTCTTTTTTGGGTAGGTCATTGCCTTCTAAATTGCCGTCTATACAGTTTTTAATTTCATCATACAATTTGTCAAACGTTAATTCTTCGAATTGTTTTGTGTCAATTTCTTCTTTGTGGTCCGGACCAGCTATCGTAAATATCTGTTTGTGCACTTCGTTGTTGAGTGAGCTTTTTACTTGCTTTTTAGTATCGTTCTTCTTGGTATCGGTGTCATCATCATCGGCGTCTTCCGATTCCACAGGCATCCCACCAGCAACTTCTGATTGCGTAGTAGAGCTTTTTTTAATATCGGCATCAGTCTCATAATTTTCGCTACCCGTTTGCTGTGGTGGCATTTGTTGTTCCATCATCGGTGGGTTTTGCATCATTAGTTGTCCCGGCATCGGTCCGTATGGCGACATTGGTGGTCCCATCATTGGTGGGTTCTGCATCATTGGTTGTACCGGCATGCCTTGGGGTGACTGCGGCGCGTACATCATTCCTGGTTGCGCTTGCCACATACCTTGCCAAAGTGGCATCGCCCCTTGCTGCTGCATTACTATTTGTTTCACCCGTTTCAGACGCTTTTCTTTCATTTTCGCTTCAGCCATCAAAGACTTTACTCTAGCGGCACCTGTTATAGCATCAATTTCTCCTAATCCTATCTTATTATTAATATCACTTATCGTTTTTTCGATATCATTTATCTCTGTCTCGATAGCATTTAAATCTTGCAACGTCGGCGCTGCACTTTGGTCAGGAGTTGTAACGGTAGCACTGTCTCCAGATGCTTCAGATGTAGTGGACGTGAACGTATCCGTTTGTACAGAAAGTTGCTGTTCGTCGTTATTGGCTTTTTCATTACCATGGGAGAATAAATAATACGGAGGCGGAGGCGGAACCGCAGGAAATCCAGAATAATTCATAGCTACTGGTGGTCTAGGAACGTAAGATATCACATTGTCTTGCGGTACTTGTGAGTAGTCCGATTCCAAACTACTATCAGCATTTCTTTTTGATTCTTTAGCTTTTTCATCTTCTTCATGCTTGGATAATTGAGTTAAACTATTACCAGGCACATTACATCTCTCCTTATCGCTCCATTTGACTGAAGCCTTATAAATTCGTCACTGCTTAATGAACCTACAAAACTTGTTTATTGCCAAACATTTTTATATTTGATGTTATTTGCATAAAACGTTTAAGCTGTGCGCTAATATTATATCTATTTTTGTTGATTATACCGCTGCATCGCATGAATGTCAAACGTTTTATGGGTCAAAAATGGACAGAAAAATTCGAAATAGTACATGTAAACATTGCCATATCTTTCGCTGTAAAAACCCAAAAACTTGCCGAACACGCTCGGATACCAATTTGACGGCTAAAAACTCATATGCTAAAATTGAATAGAAGTAGTTTAAAGGAGTGATGTGAGATGTTCAGCAATATAGGTGGTAAACTTAAGGTATTAGCAAAAATACTTTGCTATGCGGGAATCAGTTT
>CAZDOV010000149.1:0-2619 GCA_964507135.1 uncultured Eubacteriales bacterium
CATAGCGCACCAATTCGTACAAATAATTATATATATATATATATATTGTCAAGTGCTTTTTTAAAAATGTACGTAATCTACAAATAATTTTGAAAACGCACCGTACACAAAAATTTCTGGTTATTTTCATTTAATCGCAAAATCATCCAGTGAAAAGTAAATTCACAGGATGATTTTATCTATTTAAACATGGTTACTTACAATTACAAAATTAAGACCACAAAAGCCGCTGTCAATTTTTATCTATGGCCATAATAACTTTCGCGATAAATTTCTCTTATCTCGTTAATAAGCGGATAACGCGGATTCGTGCCAGTGCATTGATCTTCATGCGCAAGTTCTGAAAGTTTATCCACACTATTCAAAAATTCTTTTTCAGATATACCGTAATCCTTAAGCGTAAGTGGAATATCAAGTTTTCTATTCATCAACGTAATAGCTTCAATTAAATTTTGCACGCTCTCATTAGTTGTCGCGCCTGATTTACCTATTAAAGCTGCTAGTTCTTCATATTTTTTATCTGCGATAAACTTTTCATATTTAGGAAAGGAAGTGAATTTTTTTGGCATAAGCGAATTATAACGAATAACATACGGCAACAATATCGCATTAGCCCTGCCATGAGAAATATGAAATTCTCCCCCAAGTTTGTGCGCCATAGAATGATTTAGCCCCAAAAATGCATTAGTAAATGCCATCCCGGCCATACATGAGGCATTGTGCATTTTTTCCCTTGCTTCAAAATCATCAGGTCCATTTTCATAAGCTCTGGGCAAGTAATCACAAACCATTTTAAACGCTTTCGAAGCTAACGCATCAGTATAATCGCTAGCCATAACCGAAACATATGCTTCTATCGCGTGCGTCAGAACGTCCATGCCTGTGTCAGCAGTTGCAGTTTTTGGCAAATTTTGAACAAACTGAGAATCTATTATCGCAACTGATGGAGTCAAAAAATAGTCCGCCAGCGGATACTTAATATTCTCATTTTTATCTGTTATTACAGAAAACGACGTCACTTCAGAACCTGTGCCGGAAGTCGTTGGAATTGCTATCAGTGAAATTTTATGACTTTTCGGATACTTATAAACTCTTTTTCGGATATCCATAAATTTAAGCTTCAAGCCATCAAAGTCAAGATTTGGATATTCATAAAATGTCCACATGGCTTTTGCGGTATCGATGGCAGACCCGCCTCCAAGAGCTATTATACAATCAGGCTCAAACTTTTTCATGCTGTTAAGTCCACTCCAAACGGTTTCAATGCTTGGATCAGGCTCAACATTCGAAAAAATTTCGTACGTACACTTTTGATTTCTGTTATCTAAATGGTAAATTACTTTCTCTAAATATCCAAGATCTACCATGTTTTTATCTGTAACAATAAAAAATCTACAAAAATTTTCGGTTTCTTCCAAATAAGATACAGAACCGTGTTCGAAATACACTTTCGGAGGAACTTTGAACCACTGCATATTATTTCTCCTCTTTAAAACTTTTTTGATGTTTATGAGGTTTTCAACCGAAATATTGGAAGTCGTAGAATTTTTCCCCCACGAACCGCATCCAAGTGTCAGCGATGGAGTAGCAGTGTTATATATATCCCCTATTGCTCCTTGAGAAGATGGCGTATTTATTAAAATTCTTCCAGCACGCATTTTCAGGCCAAATTTTTCAATTATTTCCTTATTTTTACTATGAATCACCGCTGTGTGACCGTTACCGTTGAAGTTTAAAATTTTTTCGCACAAATCCAACGCTTCATCTACACTGTTTGATATATAATATGACAACACTGGCGAAAGTTTTTCAATTGAAAGCGGAAAATCTTTGCCTATGCCATCCAATTTTGCTATTAAAATTTTAGTATCTTTTTCGGCAGATATTCCGGCAGCACTAGCAATTTCAAACGCACTCTTCCCTGCCACTGCGCCGTTCAAAACACATTTTTCAGAATTTACCATATATTTTTCCAGCTTTTCGGTTTCAAGCTCAGAAAGAAACTGACATCCGCTTTTTTTCATTATATTTTCAAAATTTTCTGAAATTTCAGTATCAACCACAACAGACTGCTCTGATGCACATATCATACCGTTATCAAAGGTTTTTGAAAGTATAAGATCATTGCAAGCTCTTTCTAAATCGGAAGACTTTTCTATATAGCACGGCACATTACCCGGTCCAACCCCAAGAGCTGGTTTTCCGGTTGAATACGCAGCTTTAACCATTCCAGAGCCTCCGGTCGCCAAAATCACATCAATTCCTTCATGATTCATAAGTGCGGAAGTCGCTTCAATCGAAGGGTGCTCGATCCATTGAATGCAATTTTCAGGCGCACCGTTTTTTATTGCTATATCTCTCAAAACTTTTGCTGTTTCTACAGAACAATTCTGAGCGCCAGGATGAAATCCAAAAATCACAGGATTACGAGTTTTCATACAAATGAGTATTTTAAAAATCGTAGTAGACGTCGGATTTGTTACTGGGGTAATTCCGGCAACAACACCTAGCGGCATGGCGATATTCTCACAATATTGCTGATCGTCTTCAAAAATCACTCCAACAGTTTTTTTGTTCTTTATGTGATTCCAAACATATTCTGACGCAAATTTGTTTTTT
>CAZDOV010000150.1:0-2606 GCA_964507135.1 uncultured Eubacteriales bacterium
AAGAAGCAGATTTCATGGATGTTTCGCCAAAAATGGTTGTATCGGTTGCGACAGCTATGATACCGTTCCTTGAAAACGACGATGCAAACCGTGCACTTATGGGTTCAAACATGCAGAAGCAAGCTGTACCGCTTCTTAAAAGCGAAGCCCCTATTGTAGGTACCGGTATTGAGTATCAAGCCGGCGTTGACTCTGGAGTGTGCATTTTGGCAAGCGACGATGGATATGTTGAAAGCGTTAGTGCAGATGAAATCAAAGTCCACTATAACTCAGGGCAAACCGAAAAATTTGAACTCACTAAATTCACCCGTTCGAATCAAAGTACGTGTGTGAATCAGGTACCCATAGTTTCGGTGGGTCAAGAGGTGAAAAAAGGCACAGTTTTGGCTGACGGTCCAGCTACCGACAACGGCGAAATAAGCCTAGGCAAGAACGCTCTTATCGGATTTATGACTTGGGAAGGTTATAACTACGAAGATGCTGTTTTGATCAGTGAAAAAATCGTGCGCGAAGACGTTTATACTTCAATCCACATCGAAGAATATGAAATTGACTCTCGCGACACAAAATTAGGTCCGGAAGAAATCACCAGAGATATTCCCAACGTAAATGAAGACTTGTTAAAAGATCTTGACGAAAACGGAATTATTAGGATTGGTGCTGAAGTTAGAGCCGGTGACATCTTAGTGGGTAAAGTTACGCCGAAAGGTGAAACTGAACTTACTGCTGAAGAACGGCTGTTGAGAGCAATTTTTGGAGAAAAAGCCCGCGAAGTTCGAGACACGTCCCTTCGCGTTCCGCACGGCGAATACGGCGTAGTTGTGGATGTTAAGGTATTTACAAAAGAAAATGCCAAAGATGAGCTATCGGCCGGAGTTAATCAAGTTGTTCGGTGTTATATAGCTCAAAAGAGAAAAATTTCTGTCGGTGACAAGATGGCCGGACGTCACGGCAACAAAGGTGTTGTTTCGAGAATTTTGCCTGTGGAAGATATGCCGTTTTTACCTGATGGCACTCCGCTAGATATCGTTTTAAATCCGTTGGGAGTTCCGTCTCGTATGAACATCGGTCAGGTCTTGGAGGTCCACCTCGGATATGCCGCAAAAGCTCTTGGATGGAAAATTGCGACCCCAGTTTTTGACGGAGCACACGAAAATGATATTTTTGAGTGCCTTAAAAAAGCCGGATATGACGAAAGTGGAAAAATGTGGTTAAAGGATGGACGTTCCGGTGAGTATTTTGATAATCCAGTAACCGTCGGGTACATGTATTATTTAAAACTTCACCATTTGGTTGACGATAAAATCCATGCTCGTTCGACTGGACCATATTCTCTCGTTACGCAGCAACCTCTTGGTGGTAAAGCTCAATTTGGCGGTCAGCGCTTTGGAGAGATGGAAGTTTGGGCGCTCGAAGCTTATGGTGCGGCTTATACTTTGCAAGAAATATTAACAGTGAAATCGGACGATGTTGTTGGGCGTGTCAAGATGTATGAATCGATTGTAAAAGGCGAAAACGTTCCAAAGCCTGGCATTCCGGAATCATTCAAAGTGTTGATTAAGGAATTACAATCAATTGGCTTGGATTTGGCAGTTTTAGATAAAGAAAATAATGAAGTTGATCTCCGCAGAGATTTTGAAGAGGAAGATGATATTAGCGTCTCGATTGAAAAGGATATTATTGGCTCTGAGACTGTCGAGCAGGGCGATTCTTGTGACACTGAAAATTCGGATGATTTTGCAACAAGTTCAGAAGAAGATATGAGTCCTGAGTTTGAAGAAGACGGCGATTTTGAGTTTGATGATTATCCTGATGACGAAGATGGCATTGTTGAATAAAGTAATTAGGTTGGCGAATGTGAAATTTTGCTGCTAGTAGTAAGTAAATTTGCTGATAGATTCATAAAAACTAAAGGGGTTGCGGTATGGATTTTAATATTTTCGAGTCAATAAAGATAGGGTTGGCGTCTCCCGATAAAATCAGAAGTTGGTCTTATGGCGAAGTGAAGAAGCCTGAAACAATAAATTACAGAACGCTGAAACCGGAAACGGATGGGCTGTTTTGCGAGCGCATATTTGGCCCACAAAAGGATTGGGAATGCCACTGTGGAAAATATAAAAAAATACGGTATAAAGGCAAAGTTTGCGATCGCTGTGGGGTTGAAGTCACGCGCTCGAAAGTTAGGCGCGAACGTATGGGACATATTGAACTTGCGGCTCCGGTTTCACATATTTGGTATTTTAAAGGAATACCGTCTCGGATGGGACTTATTTTGGATATGTCTCCCAGAATGCTTGAAAAAGTACTGTATTTTGCGACCTATGTTGTGATTGATTCCGGTGGCATAAAAGAGCTTGGATCACAGCAATTTTTGACAGAAAAAGAATATCAGGATATGCGCGAAAAATATGAAGATGATTTTGAAGCAGGCATGGGTGCTGAAGCGATTAAGGTGCTTCTTGAACGGATAAATTTGGACGAACTTTCGGAAGAAATAAAAGAGGCATTAGAAACAGCAACGGGCCAGAAAAAATTGAGACTATTGAAGCGTCTGGAAGCGGTAGAAGCGTTCAGAATTTCTGGTAATCGTCCGGAGTGGATGATTA
>CAZDOV010000151.1:0-2589 GCA_964507135.1 uncultured Eubacteriales bacterium
AATAAGATCTGTCAGAAACATGCGCCATGAAATGAATGTACCGCATAATAAGAAAATTAATCTTTACATTGAAGTGAAAAACAATAAGTATATGGAAGTTTTAAGAAGCTATACCGATGTTTTATTAAAGCTTTCCGGTGCGAAAAATGTGGATATTGGAATAGAGTTCAACATTCCTCAGTCAGTTACGGCAATCAACGATTATGTTAAGATTTACGTTCCAGTTGACGATTTGGTAGATCGCGTCACTGAAATAGCAAAGCTTGAAAAAGAATTTGAACTCGTAAAAAAACAGTTGGAACAGGTCGAAAAAAGGCTTGAAGATGAAAAATTCATTTCGAAAGCTCCTCAGAAGATCATAGACGGTGCCAAGAAAAATGCCGAAACTCTTCGCGAAAAGTACGCTAAAATAGAGCAAAGCATCAAAAATTTTAAATAAAAAATTTTTGATGACAGTTTTTTACAAAATGCTTAGAAAAAAGCGTTTACTATTGAATTAGTAAATGCTTTTTTCATTGAGTGGACAAGTTTTTTGTACTAATAAATGATTAGAATTTACGAGTGAATGGGCGTTGTCTTGACAAATTTGATAGGGAGAGAGGAAGTGTTATTGGTAATGAGCATTGAAACTAATGTTGAAATTTTAGTGCAAGGACAAGCTGTGACTGCAAAAATTTGTGGCGATATAGATCACCATACAGCTAAAAATATCCGAGACAAAATAGATGAAGTAATACAAACCGGTACTCCAAAGATTTTGTATATGGATTTTTCTAACATTCAGTTTATGGATAGTTCCGGTATAGGGCTTATTATGGGAAGATACAAGTTGATGAAATCCATGAGCGGGAATTTAAAAGTTGTTAATATACCTGCGCGTTTGGAAAGAATGATAAAAATGTCAGGGCTTGCGTGTCTTGGAATATTTTAATGAAAGGTGAGAAAAATGCCGGAAATTATTAATGAAATGAATGTGAATTTTTTTAGTAGGTCATGTAATGAATCTTTGGCAAGGACAATTGTAGCGGCGTTTATTTCGCAGCTTGATCCTACTATTGATGAGCTTGCGGATATAAAAACCGCTATTTCAGAAGCTGTAACCAACTGTATAGTTCATGGATACAAATCAGGAATAGGAAAAATTTATTTAAACGCAAAAATCTATGACAATGGTAGGATATCGATAAAAGTTAAAGATAGAGGATGTGGGATAGAAGATATAGAAAAAGCGATGGAACCGCTTTTTACAACGGGTGGGAGTGAACGTTCTGGTCTTGGATTTGCTGTGATGCAAAGTTTTATGGATAAAATAAAAGTCACTTCAAAAGTGGGGAAGGGGACTACCGTAAGTTTAGATAAATACATAATTCGTAGAACTGTTAAAAATGAAAAAAGAACATAAAGAGCAGCATAAAAATATTGACGTGAATCCGGAAAATCATTTGAAACTTGTGCATGCATGTTGCCAGAGATTTCGCGGTCGTGGACTTGAATATGACGATATTTTTCAGGCAGGGTGTATTGGCCTTGTGAAAGCTGCAAAAAATTTTGATGCTTCAAGAGGTGTTTGTTTTTCTACGTACGCGGTGCCTGGCATTCTTGGCGAGATAAAGACGTTATTTCAAAATAATACTTCTCTGAAAGTTAGTAGAAACATCAAAGAGCTTGCCATAAAAATCAACCAGGAACGCGAAAAATACGTAAAATCAAACGAAATGGAACCCACTATCGGCTGGTTTTCTGAAAATCTGGGAGTTAGTGTTGAAAAAATTCTCGAAGCTCTTGAAATTTGTAAATTTCCAGTTTCATTGGATTCAAATGTCGAAGACGGAAGTTTTATAGTATCGGTGCCTCCTGTGGAATTTGAAGAAGAGAAAATCCATAACCGTATGGCTATTGTAAAAGCAATGAGAACGTTTGATTTGAAGGACAAAAATTTGATATATTTGCGATTTTTTTGTGGTAATACTCAATCTGAAATTGCCAAAAAATTGGGGATGACCCAAGTTCAAGTTTCAAGAAGAGAAAAAACTCTTTTGAAAGCCCTCAAAGAAAAGCTCACATAATTACTCTAATTCTCTTGATATTTCCAATAATTTATGTAAGCGGTGATTTATTCCTGACTTGGAGATTTTTTCATCCGAGATATCAGCAAGATCTTGCAAAGATGCATATGGGTTTTCAATTCTCAAATTTGCAATTTTTTTAAGTGAATTTGGCAAAAATTCAAATTTTTGAGCCTTTTTCAATTTTTTAATTGCAGTGATTTGATCTGTTGCGGAATTGGCAATTTTTGAGATATTTGCTGTTTCGAAGTTTGTTGTACGATTTATATTGTTACGAACTTCTTTGAGCATTTTGACTTGCATTAAATCCATTGCGCATTTTTTTGCGCCGATATAAACTAAAAAACCTGTTATTTTTTCTATGTTTTTTGAATAAACAATATAATTGTTTCTTCTGGAAATTGTTTTTGGATCGAAATTTAAATTTTTGTCATTTTGAAGTGTTTTTATCAAAATGTTGCTGAGATTTTTAGAAGTATTGCAAAATTCAAGATGATATTCTGTTTCTGGATTTATAACATTT
>CAZDOV010000152.1:0-2571 GCA_964507135.1 uncultured Eubacteriales bacterium
ATTTATCTAACGGCTTCATTGTCGGGAAAGCCTTTCTACAAATTTAAAAGTCTTTATATCCCTACAAATCCCCATTTTACAAGGTTTATTTTTTACAGTTTTTTTATAACTGTTCATAAATCTATATAAACGGTCGTAAGTTGGTCGTAAATCGGTCGTAAGTTTAATTTGCCATACTAACCATTTTTTGATTGTTAAAATATTCTTCAAAATCTATCATCTCGGAACGCTTCAAATCTTTTGTGGCTTCTGCATATATATCCATTGTGGTTTCTGCGTCTGCGTGACCTAATATATCTTGCATAGCTTTAATATTAACCCCTGCTTCACACATACGAGTTGTAAAAGTATGTCGCAAAGAATGATTACTGAATTTCGGTAAAGTTACGGAATTATCACTATATCCGTTATCCAACACCGCATAATTGCAATCCCTGATAATTCTACGCAAAGCCTTGTTTAATGTCCCCTGATGTTGCACACCGCCAAAACGATTGATAAATATAAAATCTGTATATCCGTCAACGCTGACATTACATTTTACACCTAATTCATCTTGGAACGCTTTTTCCATAATCAACGCTTCTTTAACTTTCGGTAGCATAGGAATTATGCGTTTCCCTGCTTCTGTTTTCGGTGTGTTCACCGCAAATTTGCAACCTTGCGACTCTCCTTTGCTGAAATATACCAACGTATGATTTATGCTGATACTCTCATTTTCAAAATCAACATCGCACCAACGCAAACCCGTAATTTCGCCAACACGCATACCCGTCCACAAAAGAACCGTAAAAATCGGATACCACCTATGATATTGTCCTTGCTCATTCAAAAAACTTTCAAATAAATTTTGCTCTTGAATTGTCAAGGCTCGCCGTTTTTGTGAATCGTGATTATGTGCCTTTTTTAATTCTTTCAAAGCATTGTCGGACGGATTGTATCTTAAATAATCATCTTCAACACCCAATTCCAAAACCTGATGAAGTACGGTATGTATGTTGTCAATAGTGCTTGCTTTCAAGTGCTGTTCGTCTGCAAGGTGATTATAAAAGGCTCTGACATCTGACCGTTTCAGCTCTGAAATAAGCGTTTCGCCAAAGTCACCCTCGACAAATTGTGTATACATATATTTGTAGTTTGAAAAAGTATTTTCTTTCAAACCACGCTTTAACTGTTCCCACAAATGAAACAAATCATTTATTGTCAAATCGCTTTTCTCGGCTCTTATTCCGTCCAAAACATCACGAAGCACATCAACCTCTTTTTCTCGCAATTCTTCAAGTGTTTTTGCGTATATTGAATGTCTTTTACCTCGTTTATCACGCCACTTATATTCAAATGTTCCGTTTGCCCTCTGGTATTCACCCTCTTTTAAAACACGATTTTTGTTATCTTTTCGTCTTTCTATCGCCATAATGTTCTCCTCTCTTAATAAAGCAAAGAGAACACGCTCAAATATATTATACCAAAACGTGTTCTCAATGTCAATTAAACTCAAATAGAAAACTGATTTTCTAAATATGTTTCGCAAACTTTTCGTTTTATAAGTCTTTTGCTTCCGACCCATAAAACAAATTTGCAGTTTTTATCGTTTGTAATTTCTCTTAGCTTATTTATACCTATTCCAAAATAAGCTGAAGCTTCTTCAAGTGTAAGGTTTGATTTTTCATATATCGGCACTTCCTTTGCCACCAAAACCACAGCCTTTCATTACTTCTTCTGCTTCAATAATTTTTATATCTGTCGGCGTATTTATTGAATTTGATTTCGATAAACACCGTTCATATTCCTCTGCTTTCTTCTTCAAGTCGGTATAATCAATATATTCACTTGCAGGCAATGAATAAGTCTTATATTCACCGTCTTTAACATAGCAATACTGAATATAGTTTATTCTTCTTAACAGTTGCTTGAACGAGTCAAAGCATTGAAGATTTACCGGTACCATTTGTTGATATATTATTTCGGGTGGATATACCGAAGTAATATATACTGTTTTCCACAAACAGTAACAATTTGCATATCTGCAATGCATTTGTGCTCTTGGGTATTTATCCAACATCGTAAGTAATTGCGAAAAATCCATTTGTCCCTTAAATTCATCAATAAACAATATCGGCGGTGCACCGTTGTCAATATAGTAATCCATACCGCCATTTTTTAAATCATTCAATAAGTATATATTTTCTGCACCGTACATATCACACAAAGTATGATAATTATATGTTTTTCCCGTTCCCGATTCACCAACAACCCAAACACAGTATTTTTCTTCAATTAAAGGTGCTTCTTTTACCTTTATATCAATATACGCTGATTTTATCATTTTTTCGTATTTTCTAAACGCGAAATTTTCCATAATTTGCGAGGGCGTTTTTCCTTGTTCCAACAAATCTTGTATTTCTTCCATATCGGAACGCTTGCCCTTGACATCTTGTATATTCTCTAAACCAATGCTATATAATACTTGTTCGCCCTTTTCGTCATAAGGTGCTTCTTTTAACAGATAAGCGGTTAAATTCTTTTTACCGCCTAATTGCGGTTCGGTGTGCATATCAAACATAATCTTTG
>CAZDOV010000153.1:0-2557 GCA_964507135.1 uncultured Eubacteriales bacterium
TTTCTAATATTTCAGGTAAATTAAGCCTATAGTACATTGCTTTTGACCAAAACATAACTTCTGAGTCTTCGAAATGTCCAATCATTGGAATCACGTTTACGTTACAATTAGAATAGCGTTTTCCTACACTTTTGATTTTATCTTGACTTTCTTCCGCCAAATCAGGGGAAACCAATACCGTGAACTTGCAAAAAGTGTCGGCGTTGCAGTTTTGCATGAGCGATGTCATAGAAACTAAAGTAGGGTACAAATAATTTTCATCCGTTGAATAAGCTACACATATCTCATTACTTTGATTATTTTGTGTGTTTGAAACGTTTAAATTGCTCCTGTTATTTTTCCAAACCAGCACAAAAACGCCTGATAATACAATCAATACAATCACAGCTAAAATGAATAGCAAGCCAAATGCCCAAGTTTTTTTGCGGTTATCCACCATAGTCGAGTTTCATCCTTCCAAAGTAGTTACTTAACGAAAACTAGCCAAAGAGTGCGAATAAACAGTATCCACGCCTACTATATCAGTTTAATCATTCGTTGCCATACTTTCTGGCGATTCGATTTTGAACATATCCAAAACATTTTTTATCACAATTTTCACACACTCGCACAGCCCAAGGCGAGCAAAAGTTAAATTGGTGTCGTTTGAGATGATTTTGCATGATGAATAAAATTTGTGAAAAAGTGTAGCTAAATTTATGACATAATGAGTTATTTTTGTAGGATCAAAAGTTTTCGAAGAACGTAAAATTTCCCCCGGATATTGAGCCATAAAGTAAATCAACTTTTTTTCATATTCTGATTTTAAAACGCTATAATCCGGTTCAGTAGCTTTGTATTCATCAAATTGTCGCTGCTGTAAAGAAAGTTGCCTAAAAACACTGCAAATGCGTGCGTAAGCATACTGAACGTAATAAACCGGATTTTGAGAATCCTGTTTTACTGCCAAATCTAAATCAAAGTCCATTCCGCAGTTTGCTTCTGAATTATTGAACATAAATTTAGCCGAATCCGCACCTACTTCGTCAATTAAATCAGAAAGTTGAATTGCTTTACCAGTGCGTTTGCTCATGCGAACCACTTCTCTGCCTCTCATTAAACGAACCAGTTGTACTAAAATAATTTTTAATCGATCTCGATCAACACCGAGAGCTTCCATAGCTCCCTTCATACGTTCAACATGACCATGATGATCCGCACCCCAAATATCTATGCAAACATCAAAATCTCTGGTCACAAATTTATTAAAATGATACGCAATATCGGCAGCATAATATGTCGGTATACCATTTGAACGTACCAAGACTTCATCTTTTTCGGCCCCAAATTTCGTTGCTTTATACCACAAGCACCCATCTTTTCTATAAGTGTAACCATTTTTATTGAAAGCATTTATTATTTTTTCTACTTCGCCTGTTCTGTGAAGCTCGCTTTCATAAAACCACTTATCGTAAAAAATTTTGTATTTTTCTAAATCTGCCTGCATGCGAGAAATATTTTTCGGAAGTGCAAAACTGACCAACGCATCTTTGCGTAATTTTTCGTCGCAAAACATATAATCATCTTTGTAAATATCATAAAATTCACTTGCTAAGTCCTTTATATCCTGACCTTGATACCCATTTTCTGGCATAGCGATGTAATCTTCGCCATTGCAAATTTGCTGATACCGTACATCGAGAGATACTGCGAATTTTTCGATTGGATTCCCTGCAGCATTGACATAAAACTCTCTGCGAACGTCGTATCCGGCCTTTTCAAGCACAGAGGCCAAGCAATCGCCGAGTGCTCCACCTCTGGCATTCCCGATATGCATGGGCCCTGTTGGGTTTGCAGAAACGAATTCCACCATAACCTTTCTACCTTGTCCATAATCAAGCGTTCCATAATCGGCACCGAAATGTTTGATTTCTCTGAGAACGTTCGAAAAAAATTCATCTTCTAGAAAAAAGTTTATAAATCCGGGGCCGGCTATTTCGATTTTTTTTATATACGCATCGCTCTCTTTATAATACATGATAAGGCTTTCGCGCAAACTTTCAGCAAACGCTCGGGGTGGGCATTTAAAAATACGCGCGTAAACCATGGCGACGTTGGTAGATAAATCGCCATGAGAACTGTCTGCTGGAATTTCTATTTCAAACTCCGGTAAATCGCTTACATTTTCGATATCTTTTGCGTAGACGTTACTAAGAGCTAAGTTTACCAGTTCTCTTATCGAATTTATTGCTTGATACAACTTATATTTCATCAAAATTCAGACTTCCTTTTGAGTTCAATTTTTTTACTTTCAATTTTCTTTTTTGATCTTTTCAGCAATTAAAGATACTTTGTTAACATTTATAGGGCGAGAGTTGAGATCAATAGAGTATTTTAGATTAATTTCACACTTTTCGTCAGAATAATCTACATTTACAATATCTGTATATACCCCAAAAAGAAGCGTTCCTCCCTCTACATAATATGGGCAATAATGTTTCGTACCCTTTTCAAAAACGAGCTTGGAATTCACTTCGCCGTGCCTAGTGATATTCACACACGAAATGTCAGTACTATA
>CAZDOV010000154.1:0-2536 GCA_964507135.1 uncultured Eubacteriales bacterium
TACGGGAATATGATCAGTTTCAGCGTAGAGCTTCCGGAGGGGTATACGCAGTCTCCTGATATGGCTGTATATTGTAAAGGCCAATCTTCTGAAACATTAGAAACATTAAAAAAAATAGATGGCCAATATTTGATAAGCAACATAACTGAAGATAAGGAAGTAACAGTTGAAAATTTATCTCTAAATGAGTATCCAATAACTTTTACGTCTAGCGATAAGGTTGTATTTCATGGCTGTGAAAGTAATAAACCTACTAGCGGGTCACCGAAAACAACGATAGAGCATGGCGGGGATTACCAATTTTCGGTAAAAAACAAAGAAGGGTATAACCTTGATGACATGGTTGTTGTCGCAAAATACAGTAACGGCGAAATGCTTGACGTTGTTGAACTAAGTGGCGGTGAACACTGCTATCAAATCTCCAATATTACTCAATCTTGTACTATCAGTGCCGAGAATGTATCAAACATGGAATATACTGTGACGTTGGAGCCGGTTGACGGTATAATTTATCAAAATGATGTGGGAAATGTTATCACGGATAAAGTGGTCGTCAAGCACGGACACAATTTCGAATTTTACGTTGTTTTAGCTGACGCTTACGATGATTCGAAGGACAACATATACGTTCAAGTCACAAATGGCGGCTCGTATATTGACCCACCAAGAAAGCTCGCTATAGGCAGATATATTGTTCAAAATATCACGCATGATATATCGCTCAAAATTGGCAATGTTGCCAAAAACAGTTATGTTGTTTCGCTAATGGATGAAGAGGGGATAGATTACTATGATTCAAATGGTAAAGTTATCACTGGAGAAAACGATGTGGAGCATAACGCGGATTTGAAATTCAAAGTCAACTTGTACCCCGCTTATGCAGGGTCGGATATAACGGTAATGCTAGGTGACACACCGATGAAAGCCGATAGTTCGGGGTTCTATACGATTTCTAATGTAACTGAAAGCAAAACTGTAACCGTTACCGGAATAGAAGAAAGTGCTGCCAGTGAACTGGTGAATAGTATCAACTCTCTCCCGGATTCAATTAGGAATCTTGGTGACGTAGATGATGTTATTGAACTGACGAAGATTTACGAAAGCCTTTCAGATGAAGAAAAAGCTATGATTACAAACATTGATAAGTTGACAAAACTTCAAGAAGAAGCGAAGCAATACAATCACGTTAGTAATGGAGTGACCGTTGATGGCGTGGATTGGTATATCAAACTTTATGCTAATCCCATCACTGATGATACGGATGCATGCGGCAGAATCTATAAAAATTTGACCTCGGAATATATTTTGTCACTTTACGATGTATATCTGTGGAATACTTTAACTGATACGCGGTATACTCTGCCGGAAGGCCAAAGTGTAGTTATACACTTGCCGACTCCGGATATGCAATATTTTGATAACCCAACCGCGGTCCATGAAAAGTCCAGCAGCAAACTTGAATTTTTAATACTTTCGGTTAACGGAGACACTTCGTCGTTTACGACCAGCTCATTTAGTGCGATGGGAATAGTTGCTAATCGCAATTCAACTCCGGGCCGTTCATCGCTCCTTGACGCTGCAGACGCAAATTTGGACGCAATTTCAAATTTTGCAGCAGCGGCGTTCGGTAACAGTTCGACCACTGTGACTAATACCAATTCTAGTGATTTGGATTCAAGCTCAGGCTCAAATTCAAATGTTTTGGGGTCAGTGAGCGACGGAGATACCGCATCCGATAACATATCCGGCAATATAGATGAAAAATTTCGTGGCAGACAAAACAAAGTTACGCCTGCCGGAAGTGCACTAAGACTTATTTTGGTTTTGATGATTTTGATATTACTTTCGGTTATCTTGTATCTTTACTTTAAAAGGAAGAAAAACAAGGGGAAAAGCTCGAACAGTTAAAAAATTCATGATTAAAAGTCCTAAATTGTAGTGTGTTGTGATTTTTTGCGACGATTAGGTAGTCCATTTGGCTGTATTCCGGAATTGCCTTTTCGCCGCTTTTAATTTTTATATGTAGGATACAAATTTTTTCATAAATGTGTGTATTATCCCTCCAGGAGGCAATTGTTCGAAATTTTCAAACAACTGAATTTTCGTCAAGCTCTTGCTCTTCAAAAATATGTTTTATATGATCACTGATGTTTGATTTGCCTGCCTGATATAAATTTCATAACGGTGCTTATGTTAGCCATACTGTTTTATCGGCCTATTGCATAACTTATGAAACATCGACGCGAACTGCAACAATAAAAGCAGCCCAACGTTATCGTTGGGCCGAAGCATTAATTTATGTGAAACAACGTGGTGGGAGATGGTGGATTCGAACCACCGAAGCGTGACGCAACAGATTTACAGTCTGCCCCCTTTGACCGCTCGGGAAATCTCCCACATACAACCTTAAATGATACCTCCTGGCCTAAGCATAAATGATCCAAAAAGTAAACTCAATAGTTAAAACCTCGGATGGAGCTGGTGAAGGGACTTGAACCCCCGACCTATTGATTACAAATCAATTGCTCTACCAACT
>CAZDOV010000155.1:0-1936 GCA_964507135.1 uncultured Eubacteriales bacterium
ATAATATAGCACAAGGAGCTAGTAAAATCAATTTATTAGTTGATAAACTCTTAATGTTTCAAAACAATGAAAAGCATCGCGACTGAACCAGTCGATGATTCCTATCACAAATGCCCGATGTCCAGCGACCGCCGTGTAGGTGATGTCCGTGCTCCACACCTGATTCGGACGCTCTATCTTGCATTTGCGCAGAAGATACGGGAATTTCTCATGTTCCGGATGAGGTTCCGAAGTATTGAAATGCGGACGCGGATAGACCGTCCGCAGATTTAACGATTTCTGCAACCTGCGCACCCGTTTATGATTTACTCTGTATCCGCGACGTTTCAGTTCAGCAGTCAAACGGGGAACTCCGTAAAAAGGTGTCTCCATATAAATCTCCATCATTCCGTCCTTGACCCGTTCGTCAGAAGCTGTCCGGAAAATCGCCCTTTGGCTTTTGTAATAAAAGCTCGAATGAGGAACCTGAAGCAGCTTCAACTGACGATTCACGCTTAAATCCGGATTCTGATCGCTTATTTAAGCTTTTCGGGATTCAAGCTGCAGGCCAAGGACACACTTCGTAAAAAGTCATTCTCGATTTCAAGACGTCTGATTTTTCTCATCAGATCGTCCTCGGTGTTTGCATTGTCCAAACAACGTCTATGTTCATCCATGTTGCTCTGAATGGCGTGTGTCCGAAGTTCCGCAACGAACTTCGAACTAATGAACTGATATTCTTGTTCTTCTTTTCCGTAGGAGTCTACTATCTTTTTTAGAAGCTCAACACAATGAAAGGCATCCATTATATTTAGCAGTTTATAGAAGAACCTTACACCTGAACCAATTAACGATTTCAATCCAGCTACAGTCTATCTGACACCCGCCCCTTGACCCCTCAACCTTGAGTTTACGCGAAAGATACGAGACTTTCTCATACACGGAATGAGGAGCAGATGTATTGAAATGTAGACACGAATAGATTGTCCACAAATTTGACGAATTCTGTAATCTCCATATCCATTTATGATTCACTTTAATAACCACACTATTTCAGTTCCACTGTCAAACAGAATACTCATTTCAAGTTTTTTTAGAAAAAGACTTGAAATCTTAAAAACAAGTGCTATTCTTTGTCTTAAGGAGAATAATCATGAGACAAACACTGTTATTATTTATAGTTGGTATAAGTTGGTCATTTTTATCTTTGAAGGCGACAGAACGAGAGGCTAAGACTATTCTTGAGCAGGCTCTTGAGAAACAAAATAATATTACTTTTACTGCAACGATTATTAGCGGAGAAGGCGATTTTAGAGTTGAACAGAAAGTTTTTCAAAGAAAAAATCCTGATGGAACTGTATCAAAACGCTTGGAAACGCGAAGTAAAGCTGCAGGGGAAAATGTTTATTTAAGGAGTGATAGTGGAACATATGACATCTATCCAGAAGCCAAAAAAATGGTGAAAATTAACTTTGATCGAGCTGATGAGGTCTTGGATTACTCAAAATATACATCTTATAAGATTAGGCGAGGAAAAATATTGGGTCAAGATTGCTATATCATTACAGCTCGAATCGCTGACAATCCAGCGGTGTTTTCAGCATTCGAAAAAGCAGTCAGAGCAAGTAATCCTGCCCCAATGACTCGAGCACAATGTCGACAGCTTTTTCTGCGTGTGTTTCCGGCAACTTCAGTTTATTATATTGGGATAAATAACTTGTTTATTTACTCTCGTGAATATTTTACATTTGACGGAAAGTCCAAAGGTCGCGTGACTTATTCTGATGTCAAATTTTCCCCATCTATTAAGGATTCAACCTTTGTGTTACCATCTGGTTATTCGATAGAATATGCAGATAATTCAAAAGAATTTTTACAAGCCACGAATAGAATAGGCACAGCTATTTCAGATAAGAAGCTTAAAGAAAAGTTTTCTGTAAAAAGACCGCTTGGTCCT
>CAZDOV010000155.1:1946-2530 GCA_964507135.1 uncultured Eubacteriales bacterium
ATTTCTGTAACCAGTAAAGTGTTGTTTTGGACTGCAATAGTAATTATTGTTGTAGTTGTCGTAATAAAATTAAAAAGTCGTTCTAATTAAAAAAAATGAATCCACAAATAAAGAAAGGAGAAAGAAAAATAGAATGAAAAAGATTGTTTTGTTGTTGGTTGCCCTGTTTATTGTTGGGGGCATACAGGCTCGTGATAAATTGACACTATGTGTTGCAGGGTGTCAAGCAACAAGAAATTCTGAGGAGCAAGCCTGCTATTGGGGAACTCTCCCATGGGAACAGGAACTATATCGCTCATGCATGGCAGGGGCTGCCTCAAATTATCAACAATGTTTTGATGCTTGCTATAGCCAGTATGAATGATTAATTTTCTCCGTCGCCCCACAAAAATTTTGTGGGGTTTCACCATACTATGTTCGGTAAGGTTTTGGTATTTGTTAGTCTTTCTTTTTTTGATACTAAAAATAAACTATAAGAAATAATAAAATTTTGCATTGGAATTTTTATATATTTTTAGCTTTTGTAATAAACAAGTAAAACAGGATTTTGTCCAATGATTAATTTTATATTTACTTCTTTATTG
>CAZDOV010000156.1:0-2522 GCA_964507135.1 uncultured Eubacteriales bacterium
AAATACATGTACATGAGAATCAATGATCATAGTGCTGTCTCCTCTAAGAAAGATATTACTATTATAGTCTTTTTTGTTTATCACGCAAGAACTTTTTGGCGCATAAGATGTTTCAGGGAGGGCAGGAGTTCTCCCAATCAATCACTTACATGAGGAGTTGATTTCATGCAGAAAACAACAAGCATGACTTATACAGGACTTTCAGCTCTTCCCAAAGATACTGTTGTTGCAATGGCTTATGTGCCGTTCCAACTTGATGCGGATATGTACTGTGACGAGTACGCATTATCGAGGGGCACGCTTTTTTCGGCGCTCGATAAACCTTTTTTGAAAGGAAGTGAGCGGTGTGAATAACAGAGCTAAAATGTTGCGCAGACTTTCTGCCGCTCAATTCGCAGTTTGGGAACTGCATATGTATTTAAATACACATTCGAATGACAAGAAGGCTCTTGAAATGTACAAAAAGCATTTGGAACATTTCAATGAATTAAAACGCGAATTTGAGGATAATTTCGGTCCGCTTACAATAGGTGACGGATCGGCTGCCGAATGGCTTCAAGATCCATGGCCTTGGGAAGCGGAAGGAGATGATTGCTGATGTTTGCGTATGAAAAGAAATTACAATATCCGGTGAAAATTAAAAATCCAAATCCGAAATATGCACAGATAATCATAAGTCAATATGGAGGTCCGGATGGAGAGCTCGGTGCAAGTATAAGATATTTAAGCCAAAGATTTTCTATGCCGTATCCGGAGCTTAAAGGACTTCTGACGGATATAGGTACCGAAGAATATGCACATTTATGATGGAAGTATAAGGGCTAAAAAATTTACTTTTTTAATTTTATATCAAGTTCAATTGGGGGATTTGTCCAGTTAGCACCTGTTGGTAATCCATTTGGTCTTATCCTACGACCGTTTACTGTTACGCGTTTAGCATTGCTATGTAATCGTTCGGGCTTTTCCCTTGAATAATCAATACGTTCAATACAGGCTCTCAATAGTCTGTTTTTTGTTTGTGCATCTAAATTTGGGTCACGAAGCGCAGAAAGAGCACTTCTAAATCTTACAATTTTTTCATCATAGTTAATAGGCTCGGGAATGGCTTCATAAGCTTTACAAAGTGCTTGCTGTAATTCTTCTTTTTCTTTTAAAAGTTTTTCATTTAGCACTTTAAATATTTCTGCCGGCATACGTTGTGAAGGGTCGGGGTGCGATTGAGCTTCCCATTGTGAAAGTTCCTGCGCGTGTAACTCTTCCAATCTTTTTTCAAGATTATTAATAATTTTTTTATTAATATTATTAAAATCTTCATCATTGTCCTCAATGTGAATTTCAAAATCTTCAATACATTGTTGTAAAACTTCACAAATGCGATCAAAAAGGTCCTCATAAGAGGATGAACCTGTATGACAATGTACTTGATCATCACAAAGGAACCTAGGTGGATTTCGTTCAGAACCGTCTTTGTTTTTATATGTTTTTAAAGACATGGCGCGTCCGCATTGGCAGTAGAGTAATCCTGAAAGTGGATTTCTCATTGTTGTATTTGGTTTTGCACGAGAATTTTTTCCTTGTTTTTCTTTTGCAGCATAAAATAGATCTTCAGAAACTATACCATCATGTTTACCCTCATAAATTAGATATTTTCCGTTTTTTGCCTTGGGTCGTGTTTCAATTATTTCACTATCTTTGACAATGGTTACTGTTTTTCGGTAGTTCCATTTAACCTTACCAATGTAGTGAACATTTTCAAGCATATCCTTTACAGCTGCCGGAGACCATCTTTCACCTTTTGGAGGTTTTATATTTAAATTATCGAGAGTATGGCAAATATTTATTCTTCCCATATCCTTATTTACATACATATCAAATATCAGTCTGATAATATCGGCTTGTTCCTTATTTTCAACAAGTGTAGGATATTTTCTTTTTCCATCTTGCACCCATATTTTGTCGTAGCCGTAGGGTGGTATAGATGCAATATAATTTCCTTGACTTACCGAAAGCAATCTTCCACGGTTTAAAATTTTCTTTGTATATTTTAAATAATCATTTCCACGTTTAAGTTCTGCTTCAAAAGCGTTCCAATCATATTCATCACACAAATTATAAATTCTTTCCGGTGTTATGATAAAAGTGTTGGTATGCTTAAGTAATTTCATCAATCGTCCGATATCTTCTAAATCTCCACGTGTCAATCTTTGCGGATCGACAACTTTTATCGCTCTATATTTTGGCGATTCAATTAGTCGAAGAATCTTGTTTATTTCCGGTCTTTCTTTTAGTGTTTCGCCGGAAACAATTTCTCTAAATTTGTTTTTTTCAGGTACGACATCACCAAGATACTTTATGGACCATTCATCCAGTATTGTTTCGTGCTTTTTCAAAATTTCATCAACAGTCAATAAAGGATCATCTGATTGGCTTTTGCGCAAATAATCAATAACTTCATCGGGCTTGAATGTCATTTGGGATTGATGGTACATTTTTCAACCTCCAGTGCTACAGTTCAATTTATG
>CAZDOV010000157.1:0-2483 GCA_964507135.1 uncultured Eubacteriales bacterium
TATATAAACGGAAAAACCATTAACGATGCACAAATAAACACACAAATACAAAAACTACAAAGATATTTGAAAGTAACAACTGATGATGATAGTAATACCAACATTGAAGTGCGAACAAATAAATATACAGACATAAATAATAAATTTAAAGAAGGTGGATTAGTTGCTCAGCTTAAAATCCTCGTTTGTTTACTGCTTCTATATTACTTAACAGCAGAAAAGGAAGCAAAAACGGGTGATAAGGATAAATCGAAATCGATCAGCAATCCTTCATCAAACCCGAGCCTATCGCCGCCACGCCGAACTCCTCCACCAAACAAGCGCCCATCTAGCATTACCACGCCAAACATGCCACCAGTAACACATACGATTGTTCCACACAATTTTAAACCCGGCCCACCGCCATATTCTTGGGGGCCCGCACCAAATTCATCACAAAAATTCTCATTTCATGTAGCGCCACCGCCAAGCATCAGCTCTTCGTCAAGTTCGAGCTCATCTGCACCTCGTGATTTACCAGCCCCAAAAGTAGTGCATCCAAGCACCATTTACCCCGAAATTGCACCAAAAGACATGGTTTGCTATAGTAAATACACGTATAAAGCAGCTGAAATAGATAAAGATGACGAAGACAAAAAGAAACAATGCAAACAAAACTTGGTGGACAACGTCAACTCTGGTATAAAACGGCTAGGCTTAAATCCGACAGACGTTAGAATTAATGCTAACAACTTTTTCGGCGCAATAGAACGCGACCCACGCCGCGGTATTGCCAGATATGATCGCGAAAACAATAAATACTACTATTCTCGTGATGGCCTCGCAAGCGAAAGCAATTATGTTTACGATTTACCCGAAAAATACTGTCACATTGAAGATTATTCCGGACAGGAACCAATTTGCGTAACGGACACGTCAAGCTTAGAACCAGCAACTCTTTGGAATTATAGCGGTTTTTCTCTTCCGGCTATATTTGCGGTAAATAACGCATTGAATGACGAAGGCAAGGGCGAGTTGAATCCTAATTCCACAGCGGTACAAAGTGCTGGAAACGCTACAAGCCCGGGCGGAGACGCCATTGATGGAAAAGGGACTCAAGAAGAAAGCTTGCACTTCGACTCAGAAGCTTATCTATTCCTTAATACAAAAAGAGCTTACGAAGAATATTACCTAAAAAACAAACAAGCCATGGAGGAACAACTTGAAGCTAGTAAAAAAATGGAATTGCCATGCAGCGTGGATGCTTGGAACAAAACTGGTATATTTAGTAGAGGAGTTTATAGCAGCGGTGTCGGATTACGCGGTGGTAATGGAGCAACAATTAATATCATAACTACCGCTGCAGCTGACTACAATGAAGACCACGGTGGCACATACATGGGGCCAATCGAAGATAGCGACGGCACTTTAACATCATATAAAAAACAATTAATCACCTACTGGAATACTATACTGCGCATCGCATATAATAACGGTAATAGAAATATCGTCCTCACAACAGGTGGCGGCGGAGCTTACAGAGGTATTAACGAAGAAATTATTTCAGCATTGTTCACAGTACTCACGCAATGCGGACCAAATGGATATCTTTGTTGGACAAGATGCTTTGATAATATTATCTTCGCCTCAGAAAGTAGGCATGCTGAAACCAAATTGTGCCAACCCTACAAAATAACATTTGGCGACTCTTACGTAAAACAAATTTGATCACTCCAATTGATTCTTGCATATACGCATTAAATATATTATAATAGAAGGCGGTGTTGTTATAATTTTGAAAATGTCTATGAGGGGGCGTAAAGGATTCGACGGGGAGTACAAGTTTAAGTAAGCGAGTAGCAAGGTGGAACTGCTTTAAAAGTCACATTTCTTAATTAAATGGAAAAGCAAAATACGGTGATGAACCGAAAAACAAAAAACCAGCTTTGAGACTAGTTTCAAGAGAGGAACAAGTCGCAGCTGCAGCCTAAAAAATTGGGCGACATCTTTTTTCAGAGTACCGCGACTGAATTAAGGTGCTAATTAGCGGTGAACGTGAACTGAAGAGTTTCCTGGCTTTGGTCATGAATTAAGGAATAATGTGTTTATGAGGTTTCCGTTGAACTCCTGGACACAGAAAATAGATCATCGGATACACTCGTAGAAAGCTTAGGTAAGTACTTTTCGGACAGGGGTTCAATTCCCCTCGCCTCCACCATAATCCTACATATCTTTTGATACAATCGAAAGCCCAGCAATACTGGGCTTTTTTTATGTTTAGATATAAATTTTGTGTTTAAATGTTCAGTTTTTATGGTTCGTGTAAAACTTAAATTCTAATAAACCTCCTGCGAAATCAAAAATATATGATATAATGGTGAAATGAAATACGAAAATATAAAAAACTATGGACCTGAAAAATTCCTCAGGATAACAGGAATAAAAATCAAAACATATAAAAAATGCATAGAGATATTGAACAAAAAGTATGCAGAAGAACACGC
>CAZDOV010000158.1:0-2437 GCA_964507135.1 uncultured Eubacteriales bacterium
TTTTATTCAGTACTACTGAAAAGTTTTGCGTTTTGCTGAAATTTGTTCACTATCCGATATAATCATAGGAAATGGAGATTATGATTTTGAGGATAAAATCCTCTGCCTTTAACGTAGCGAAATCGCTTACCCATAGTCCGCATTCCGCAATTTGACAGCATTGTTTCTAGTATACTTACAATTACAAACAATCATAGAAAAAATTTTTTATGTTTTTTTACAAATAAAAAAAATATGAATTTTCTCTTTACATTCCGTTGAGCACATGCTATAATATCTGTACAAAATTTAAATAATGTCTGTTATGCTTACACGACATTGCTTAAATTTCAAAACTATCACATAAGCGTACAGCTGGGTAGTTAAAACACACGACATAAAGGAAAGGTACACATCGTGTTGTTGGCGCAACATAATATGTACCTCAAAAATGTGAAGAATACTCTTCATCCTTTTACAAACAGTATTTATCACATATCTCCCTTTTTGTCAATCAATTTAGAATCATTAATAGCGGAGGTATGTTTATGAACATACAAAATTTACGTTTAGACGAACAAGTCTATGTAGCAGATAGTTTCGACGCTTTTTTAGTCGAAGGAGCACATTTTACCCATCGCGAAGAATACCCTATCCTAGAGCGAAACATGATAGCCTGCAGTATTCCCGTTGATATTATGCCGTTTAATAAGGCACTCAAATATCGAGGAGATTTAAGCAATACATTTATATGCACTTATTCCGCGGATAAAACATTTGAAAGAGTTCGAAGAAATCCAAAAGCATATTTAAACTTTTTCAAGCGCACCGCAGGAATAATTGGTTTCGATTTTAGTATTCATAGCGACATGCCCTTAATCAAACAAAAATCTCAAATATTTGACAATTTAGCACTCACATACTATTATGGTCGTAATGGTGTTCCTATAATTCCAAATGTGCGATCAGGGGTTGATGAATTAACACCTGAATTTCTTAACTGTATTCCTACTCATTCTACTATCGCAATCGGGACGCACGGTTTTATGAAAAGAATGCCAGAAAAATATGAATGGTATTGTTTCATATCTGAAATAATTACTATTCTGCAACCGACAAATGTCATAGTATACGGCACTCTAAACTGCAAAATATTTGACGATTTTAAAACACTCACAAATATTATTTGTTATCCCTCTTGGATATCTAACAGATGGAGGCAAGTAAAATATGGCGACTAAAGGTGCAAGCAATCGATACGGAAACACTAGGCATGGTAAACAAGGTAAAATTACGGATAATACTGGCTTTCCTTGGGCAAAAAACTTTAACAAATATTCGTTAAAACGCCATGTAAAAGAACACATGAACAGTCTTGGCTTTTCTTCCGAATATGATTACGTAGCGCATGCAGTAAAGTTTGCTAATTACATAGACCGCAAAAATCACGTATCATATATTCGGCCGAATGGTCAAACAGTTAAATATAGCAAAAAAACGGGCGAATTAGTTATCGTTGACAAAAAAGGATACGTAACTACTTACTTCAAACCCGACAAAGGCTACGAATATTATTTGGGAGATAGGAGGAAATATCGCAAATGAAACGTTCATATTATATATGCCCAATATGCAACAAACACAAATTCACCGAATCGGGTAACTATGATATCTGCCCTAATTGCGGATGGGAAAACGATGCCGTTATGAACGACGACCCATCGTACTTTGGCGGCGCAAACGATTTATGCCAACTGGATTTCAAATTGCGTTATAAGTATTATTTGTCAAAAAATTCTAATTATCATTGGGCAAGAGATCTTTTTCCCGACGTACCTCAAATTGAAGAAACGGCTTGTCCCGTGTGCAAAAAAATGCAATTCACTCCGCTGGATTGGTCGGATATATATTGCGGTATAGTTCCGTCCGACGTTCATTGTCAATATTGCGGTTGGAAATACGACGCTAAACAAATTGAATCACCAAACATAAAAGACGGGGCAAATCATATGTCGCTTAACGAATATCGCGTTTGGTACGAAAACAAAATCAAACAAGACCCGAATTATATCTATTTCGAAGAAACGACCGACGATTACGTATCGAATCCTCACAACTGCCCCGTTTGCGGGAAATACGAATTCGAAGATTATTCCTCCCACGATATATGTCCGTTTTGCGGTTGGGAAGACGACGGAGTCCAAACGGACGACCCTGATTACATCGGCGGTGCCAATCCAACGTCATTAAATCAATACAAAGTTGATTATGCAGAAAAAATCAGCCGTAATCCATTCTATCGTTGGGATAAAGAAGAAATCTAACACTTAATTTTCAAATCAACAAAAAAGGGTTGGAATTATTTCCGCCCTATTTTTTGCGGTCAGAGCACCTTGACGGCGATGCAGAAAAACTATCAAAAAAATTTAACTGTTTACTTTTTTTGCGCGGAGTATTA
>CAZDOV010000159.1:0-2417 GCA_964507135.1 uncultured Eubacteriales bacterium
AATTTGATTTATTTCCAAAACAAAAGGGCCTACGGTGGGCTTCGAATTAAGTTGAAAATGATTGCTCACCTTCTTTGAATTTCGAAAAAAGAAAGCAATTGACCAGTTCTTATTTATGGTAACGATATATATTTCCGAAACCTTTATTGAAATTAGAAGATTTAAGAAATATCTTAAAAAAAGCAAAAAGCCACAAAGAAACAATTTCTTTGGGACTTAAACTTATATTACCATTTTTTGGATTAAAAGTCTTGAAAATATTATTTTTTATGTGAATTTATTGGTTTTAAATGCTACAAAACGACATAAAATCTAGCTATTATGTTTAGAATAGCAGAAAACGTTAAGGTAATTAATATTACGTTATATATATATATAGTTAATTAAAAGTTACTTAAATTTTAAGCTAACCCAACTTTCGACAAAAGTCGCGTTGTACGTGGATGTAAAATACAGGTAGATAAATTACAAAATATGTAAATACTTGTATTTATCTGGTGTCGAAGGTCAGGAAAATGACATCTTATTTGAATATTGTTATCGATATTCGTGACTTTTAGTTTTTGATGAAATAGGGGAGTGCATTGAAAAAGTTTTTTACGTCTGAATCTGTAACGGAAGGTGAAAAATAAAAGCGAATACATATTTCTTGTTTTAAAGAGGGGGTGTGTTATAATATGGAATTGCTAGAGGAAACAAAAAGTGAAAACGCAGGTGTAGCTGGTTGTACAACATGCTTGGCATGTGCCACTTGCCTTGCTTGTGCAAGTTGTGCCGCTTGTGTATTAACCCTTGCAATACCCCTGGCGGTGTAGCCGTTACTGCAGCTGTAACAATAGGAACCGCAGCAGAAATTGCTACTAGTGTAACCGCAGCGGCTGTTGCAATCGGTGTATCTACACTCTAAAAAGAGACAATTTAAACATTAAGGTGATTAGAATGGAATTATTAAACAATGAATTAAAACAAGATAATGCAGGTGCCGCTGGCTGTGCCGCATGTGTTGCTTGTGCGATGTGCATTGGGTGTGCTGTTTGCGGTGCATGTTTAGCTGTACCTTTATTGGGGGCAGGTATCATTGCTGCAGAGGCTGCTGCGGTAGCCACTTCTGTCACTGGTGCCGCTGTTGCCATCGGTGTGGCTACATTATAGCGGAGGTAAAAATAGTTGCTAGAATTAAAAGGAATAGAATTTATGTCCAACACAAATAAACGTTATTTCTATGATGACAACACTGGACATATATTTCCGCTTGACGAACTTAACTTTAATAATGATATTTTCCGTAATAAATACTTTAAACTCTTGAATAGCAAAAAAACTGTTAGCTCTAATAAATTTCGAAGTGTTAAACCAGAAGATGTACGAGACTATCTTATAAATCGTGCAAACGGTTTTAAACAGTTAATTTTAGAAGTTACAACAAAATGTAATTTTAGGTGTAAGTACTGTTGCTATTCTGACTTCTACAAAGATAATCGTACACATGGTTTAACAAATATGTCCTGGGAAACTGCTAAAAAAGCTATTGATTACTATGCATCAAATTTCTATTTTGTTTCCAAGCGGAATCCTTTAATTCCGGCAACTATTGGTTTTTATGGCGGAGAACCTCTTATTAACTTTAAACTCATAAAGAAGGTAGTAGAATATTTGGAATCAACATATAAATATGATTTCAATTACAATATTACGGTAAATGGCTCTCTATTTACAAAAGAAATTCAAGATTTTTTAGTTGCACATAATTTTGCTATTTTAGTAAGTTTAGATGGAGACAAACAAACTCACGATAGAAACCGTGTTAAAATAGATGGAACAGGAACATTTGATGAAATAATTAAAAATCTCAGAACCTTTAGGGAAAATCATCCTCATTATCATAAATTCGGAATAAGTGGCTGTTATGATTTAAAAACTAATTTTTCTGATGTCGAAAAATTTTTTGATGAAGAAAAACTATTTGTTATGAATTATACTCAAGTAGAGCCAAATAATACTACGTATTACTCACAGTTTTCAGATAGTGATATGATTAATTTTCAAAACTCTTACAATGATTTTGAAAACAAATTTGCTGATTTTGCCGAAAAGTATAAAAACACGAATGATATTAGGACTTTTCTATATTCTATGATAGGTAGAAAATATCTAGACTTCTCGTACCATTCCGTTATGAATGAGCAGCGTTCATCGCTGTCACCATTTACTGGTACTTGTATTCCTGGAGAAAAACTTTATGTTTCTGTTGATGGTAACATACACATCTGTGAAAAAATAAACCATAACACACCCATAGGGGATGTAAACTATGGGCTTAATTATAATCGAATAGCCGAAATACTTAATATGTATAATAGTAATGTTTGCTCGCAATGTAACTCCTGCAATGTTAAAAAGTTTTGTTCTGTATGTAT
>CAZDOV010000160.1:0-2389 GCA_964507135.1 uncultured Eubacteriales bacterium
ATGTCCTATACTCACGCAAATATTCTAGCGTTGCCAATAGTTTGTCTTCCATTGATAGTTTTGGTTTTCGCCCGCTCTTTCTTACATTTTTAGCGTGCTCTTCTGCATACTTTTTGTTCAATATCTCTATGCATTTTTTATATGTTTTAATTTTTATTCCTGTTATCCTGCGGAATTTTTCAGGTCCATAGTTCTTTATATTTTCGTATTTCATTCCATCATTATACCATATATTTTTGATTTCGCAGGAGGTCTATTATCTACTCGAGCGCAACTTTGGGTTTAATTTTTGATGCTCTTTTTATATGAACACATCTTAATCACATAACTTCGTATTTAATTTTAAGATTATTTTAAAACCAAAAAACAAGCCATTTTTTGGTTTTACCTAATTTGAACTCTCACAGGAAACAATTAGCAGTATAATTGATACCTTTTGGGATAATAATAAGCGCATGGAGGTGATAAATATGAAAAACGAATACGATAACAACGTACGCGCAGAACACAACAATCAAAACAACCAAAATAATCAGAATAATCAAAACAGCAAAAATTCTAAGAATTCCAACCAAAATTCAAGCAAAAACTCAAAAAACTGTAAGTAACTAAATTAGTGTACCAAAAATTAGGGCGTTTTTTCGCAGGAAAGCTTCTTCCAGGAGAAGTCAAAAAGCGAAAGAACGCACCGCTACATAACATACGCGCCTTGATTAACTGGTGTCACGAGATATGAACTTTTGTAAAATTTTTTTATACTTTTAAAGCATTCTTTTGCATGATTTTTATGCCGAAAAACACCGTAAACCGCCGAGCCGCTTCCAGTCATAAGAGATCCGTCAGCGCCAAATTCTTTTAAATATCTCTTGATTTTGAAAATTTCAGGTTCGTTAACAACTTCTTCAAACCGGTTATAAAGATTTTCGCATACTTCCGATAAATTACCTTTTTGAATCGCCGAAAGAAGTGGCGACAAATCTCGCTTGAAATTTATACCTAACTCATCAAAGCTTTCATATGCCTCTTGGGTAGAGATTTTTAGTTTTGGTTTGACAATTACAATCCAACAGTTCGGTATTGATTCAATTGACGTGATTTTGGTTCCCGTACCACTTGCATAGGCTGTACCGCCTTTTATACAAAACGGTACATCTGCTCCGACCGACTTACCTATTTCACACATTTTATCTAAGGTCAAGCCAACTTTTAAAATTTTATTGAGACCAACTATCACTCCAGCGCCATCTGCGCTACCACCTGCCATACCTGCACAAATAGGAATGCTTTTTTTAATTTTTGCAGATACGTCATGGTCACATGTCTTTGTGTAACTAAAAAATGCTTTTATCGCTTTAGAAACAATGTTATCAGCGATACTGCAATTTACATCTTTGCTAAAATTCAGCTCAATTTTCCCAGTTCCGGAATGAACTTCCAACTCAATTTCATCATAAAGCGATACACTCTGCATTACCATATAAACATCATGATATCCATTCGAGCGCTTTTCACCTATTTCTAAGCCCAAATTTATTTTTGCTGGAGCAATAACCTTCAAACTCATCTGTCAGTGCACCTCATAACCATAGTCATCAAAAGTGCCCCTTTTTTAAAGAAGCACTTGCTCACCTAAACAAATCAATTTTTATTTTATGTAGCGACTGCTTTTCGTGTTTTTGTCGGCGCACCTCAATGTAATATCAATACCACTTGATTACAAATCTGAATATTCGTCAGTAGCTGTGCGTTTGCCACTTGAACTTCCTTCAGATTCCACTCCTAAACAATATTTTACACATTCAACAACATCTCTAACTGACGAAATTGTTTCCACGACTTCGTCAGAAGCTTCGATGCTATACTCGCTTTCAATTGCAGAGATCAAATCTACCAAATCCAGCGAATCCGCCTTTAAATCTTCAAATAAATCCGTATCCAAAGTTACCGCATCTTCACTTACGCTCAAACACTCACATATAATACCTCTGATTTTCTCAAACAAGCTCTCATCAAAATCTGTCATACTTAATATCCCCATTTCTAAGTTTGAAATAAATTTATCAAAAATTTTCCTAATTTTCACAATTAAGGTCATTCATCATATAAGATAGTATGAGTTCAAGACTATGTTGTCAAGTGCCAATTTTATATTTTTTGATTATTAAAGTAACGATAATTGAAGTAGCTATGACGACAATTTTTTTGTCGTCATAGCTCTAATTATTTAATAGCGAAGATATGAGTTGACACTTCAAGGGCACTGCCCAAAGAAATTCCGGGCGTAAATTTTTCAATATTTTAAGTTTTTTGATGCTATACCGGCAGTCTGTTTTGTTTGCATCACCCTGAAACTTTTGAATAGACCTTCAGTAATCTAATTCTGTTGTAA
>CAZDOV010000161.1:0-2370 GCA_964507135.1 uncultured Eubacteriales bacterium
ATATCAAATTTAAAGCTAAGGTTTCTAAAAATGCTGCTAATATAAGAATTATTGCGAGCCAATGAAAAAAACTCTGTAAAATGAAAGACAACAAGGTCTTCTATGGTAAAATATAAAAAATCATAGGAGGCCCTAAATTATGGCAAATAGAGAGAAAGAAGTTTACAAACCAAAACCGATCCATAGATGCAGTCCATTTTTCAGTACGTGATGACGGATTAATTCGAAAGCTGGCAGCTTACGTTGTTCTGGGAATAAACGAAGACGGAATGAAAGAAGTGCTAAACATTGCTATCGGAGAAAATGAAAGCAGTAAGTATTGCTTTAAAATGTGTGGTATAATAAAAATGCGAGATTAAAAATTTGAAAGGTGGGAACGGGCATACGACTAAACCTGTGCCTATGTCGAAGTGATCTTCAATAATAAATACAAATTGGGTCTTAGGGCTATCAAAACTGCAATAGCTGTTTCGGTTTGTGCACTTATATCTATGTTTTTTAATCATGAGGATATTTTTTGTGCTTGCATTGCTTCGGTAATATGCATGGAGCAGACCTGCGAACAGACGCTGGATACTGGAATAAACAGATTTATAGGAACTATGATAGGCGGTATAGTCGGATATTTTGCTCTTGAATCAATCTGCGCTCTGCCATATTATGAGTGGATAAGAGTTTTAGTGTTACCAATTGGTATTCTTTTGGTCGTTTATTTTTGTAATATCATAAATCACAAATCTGCTGTTTCTATAGGTTGCGTTGTAATAATAGTTATACTTTCACGTTCAGGAGAAATAACAAGCAATACGCTCACGTATGTTTTGCAAAGAATTTGTGATACATTGCTTGGAATAATGGTTGCGATGATAGTCAATAAGTTTATGTTTACCCCAAAAAGTGAACTCTTTGAGTGAAAGCTGCAGGATAAAAAATAAAAGGGAGTGTGATATTTTATGAAAGAGAAAAATTTGTTGATAATTCCAATATTTACGTTAATGATAGGGGCTGTTTCTCTCTACGGGTACAAGACGCTAAAAGAAAATAATTATGATCTAAAACAAGCGATGGCGGATGGTATTCAAGATTTGCAAACTTTGCAAAGCGGTTCCGCGTCTACTGAAAATTTTTATGCAGTCAACCCACCGTCGTATGCCGTAAATGTAAATAATTCTGTTAAAACTTTATCGGGATATTTGGCGTTATCAACTAGAGAAGAAAAGGTGTTGTATCAATCGATAGTAGATAATGCTGACAAGATTACCGATGAAACGTCTGGCCAGAATCTCTATCGTATAGAGCCTATGTCTGTTAAAAATCATTCGTTAGATGCAAATCAGATAAAAAAAGTTCTTTATGCCGTAAAAAATGACCATCCCGAAATCTTTTGGTTTTCGAGTTCGTTTAGTTACGCTTCCGGAAAGTCTGGAACTACACTTAAGCTAAATTCCACATTTTCAAAAAATGAACAAAAAATCGCTCTTGATCAACTGAATAAAAAAGTATTTAATATAATTTCGCAAATCCCGGAAAATTTTTCGGATTACGAAAGAGAGTTATTTATACATGACTATTTAGTAGACAACTGCATTTATGAAAAGAATGATAATAATCCGAAAATTTTTACAGCATATGGCTGTTTAATCAGCGGTAAAGCTGTATGTGAAGGCTATGCAAAAGCTGCTCAGCTTTTGCTATGTGCAGCTGGAATAGACTGCAGGCCAGTTATCGGCGCCCGTGGCGTAGAAGATCATATGTGGAACGTGGTAAGAATTGGGAATAACTGGTACCATGTAGATATAACATGGGACAGCAAAGACGAGCTTAACAGATATAATTATTTCAATGTAACTGACGATGTGATAAAAAAAGATCATTGTATTGCTGTTTCAATAGATAATAATCCTAATTATTATAAAGAAAAAAATTATAATTTCAGTTTGCCGAAATGTGCTTCTAGAGATGCAAATTATTTTGAAAAGAATGCTGTTAAAATATTAAATGAAAACAATTTGATCGACAATTCAATTCCAAATAAGATTATAGACCTAAAAAAGCACGATAAATCCGTACTTTATATCCATATTTCAGAAAACCTTGAATTTGAAAATACCAAAAACACACTTTTAAAAGACAACTCAAAATTGATTTTTGAACACATTAAATCTGCAAATTCTCAGCTGAATTCGAATGAAAATTTCAGTACGTCGCAAATTAAATACGCTATTGCTGAAAATCCTCGTATTTTGGCAGTGCAGCTTATGTGAGGGCGCGAGCAATGTTCAGATTTTTAAGTACTACAACTTAGGAAAGGATCACCAAAGACAATGAAATTTTTTAAGACTAAAGATCATAATTTTGATCTGAATAAAA
>CAZDOV010000162.1:0-2362 GCA_964507135.1 uncultured Eubacteriales bacterium
ATAGCCCATATCGCGGTAATATTCCGCAAGGGCAATTCCGGTATAAATCGAAGCCTCTCTAGCCGCAACAGGCATATTAGACGTATTCGCGATAAGCACCGTCCGTTCGGTCATCGGCTTCCCGGATTTCGGATCAATGAGTTTAGAAAATTCAGAAACGACCTGACTCATTTCATTTCCTCTTTCGCCACACCCAACATAAACCACTATGTCAGCATCACACCATTTTGCAAGCTGGTGCTGAGTCATCGTTTTCCCTGCTCCAAACCCACCAGGTACGGCCGCTGCACCACCTTTTGCTACCGGGAAAAGCGTATCTATAATTCTCTGACCAGTAATCAACGGTATGTTACAAGGGAGTCTCTTTTTCGTTGGTCTCGGAGTCCTTATCGGCCAATACTGGCAAAGCGTAAGAACGCGAAGTTTTCCGTCATCGGATTGCACCTTCGCGATAACATCATTAATTTTATATTGCCCATTCGGCTTCACTTCGACGATTTTGCCGTGCACATCCGACGGAACCATACATTTATGGGTTATAATCGATGTTTCTGGGCAAGTGGCATATATCATCCCCGGTTCGATAACATCTCCGTTTTTAACACATATCGTAACATCCCAAAGTTTATCATTATCGAGCGGGGGAACACTACAACCCTTTGAAATAAAAGCCCCGCTGTGCTTTTCAATCGCTTTAAGAGGCCTTTCGATACCATCAAAGATATTATTAAGTATTCCCGGCCCCAAACATACATTCATTGGACCTTTTGTACCTTCAACCAACTCACCAGGGGAAAGTCCGGTAGTTTCTTCGTAAACCTGAATAGTAGTGAAATCGTCAGTAACCCCTATGACCTCACCGACAAGGCGGTCCCGCCCAACGTAAACCATTTCCATCATAGAAAACGATTTAGTGTTTTTGACGGTTACAACAGGACCGTTTATTCCGTATATCACATTGTTTTTTTCCATATCCGCCAAACAAGTGGGACCGTAACCCGCAGGAACGTCCGCACTTTTCCTCCTATCTCAATTTTTTGAGCATCAAACCAACAAAACTCCAAAAGTCGCCGCTGCCCATTCCCAGCTTTCGCTGAGTTTTTCGCTCAAAGTTTCGTCAGCGATTATGCCCTGCTTGGCACTAACACCTTTTACCCCGCCAATCGTAATATCTTTGCTAGTCACTACCGAGCACTTTCGCCCAAAAGCTTCTTCCACTAGCGTTTTATACTTCAAATCCCTTTCACTAATAAAAAGTTCGACATCCTCTGCCACAAGCACAGACCCAATCTTTTTAACGCAATTTTTCAAATGTTCTGGGTATTTTTCTTCGTCTTGTGTGAAATCAATTAACCTTTTTCGACAATCTTCAAAAATCTCTTCCATCATTTCTCTACGGCGCACGCTTAAGCTTTTGCGTTGTTCCAGTTCCTTTTGAGAAACCTCAATCGCAACTCTGTTCTTCATCGCAATAAGCTCTTTTTGAATCATATTGTTGGTATCTTCAATAATTTCAGATTCCGCTTTTTTCAGTTCCTCATCCTCATGCCGCTTTATTTCATCTACTATTTTTGACTGTTGCCGTTTAGCGTACTTATCTATTGTCTTAAGAAAATTGCTTGATTTATAACTCTTGTGCATTTTCTCCCCCCCTCACTTGAATCCAACACCAAAATACTAAATTTTAAGTCCTATCGCTTCTTCAATATATTTGGTAATAGGGCGTCTGGGCTTTTCGATTGTTTTTCCGTCAGGCACGACAACTACCAGAGGTTTCACAATGCTTTTCTTCAGTTCACTCACAACTTCCGGGATTTCTTCCGCAAGACTTTCGTTGATGAGAACAATCGCAACATCCTGCTTGTTAATGGCTTCGCTTAAAGCTTTTTTTGCTTCTTGTTCCGTACGCACAAGCGTACCGATGATTCCTGCTAACCTCATACCGACAATTACATCGCGGCTGTTACTTATAAGTTCAAAGCGCATAGGTCTTAAGCCCCTAAGTGAAGGTCGTCAAGTTTGCTGAATATCATGATTGAAATTAACAAGCCGTAAAGCGCAATACCTTCACCAAGCGCAACGAAAATGAGCGCCTTACCAAAAGCCTTCGGATCTTCTGAGGTTGCTGCAATTGCTGCAGGAGCAGCTGAAGCAACAGCAATACCGCCACCTATCCCGGAAAGACCGGTAACCAATGCCGCTGCAATAAGACCTATTCCAAAAGCTCCGGCTTTCGCCTCGGTTTCTGCTGATGATGCAGAAGAGGACGAAGACGAAGAACTTGTGGTACGATCTGAAGTACTTGCAGCTTTAGCAGGAATAATCAAGCTGAACCCCATAACAAGAGCAACACCAAAAATCT
>CAZDOV010000163.1:0-2359 GCA_964507135.1 uncultured Eubacteriales bacterium
GATTTTAGAGCTTACCGAATCAGTCTCTTCACGCGAAATGGAAAATCAGCTCCTAGATAATATGGATCTCGAAAAAGAACGAGGAATTACAATAAAATCGCACGCTGTTAGTCTTTATTACACCGCTGATGACGGTAATGAGTACCTTTTTAATTTGATAGATACTCCCGGACATGTGGATTTCAATTATGAAGTTTCGCGTTCTCTTGCGGCGTGTGAGGGTGCGATTTTAGTTGTTGATTCTTCGCAGGGGATAGAGGCACAAACGCTTGCAAACACGTATTTGGCTCTTGATGCCGGTCTTGAAATAATTCCTGTAATTAACAAAATTGATCTTCCAAGCGCTGATCCAGAAAAAGTTTGCAAAGAAATCGAAGATGTAATTGGAATCCCCGCTGAAAATGCCCCAAAAGTTTCCGCCAAGACTGGCCTTAACGTGAAAGATGTTTTAGAAAGCATAGTGAAAAATATTCCACCACCTAAAGGCGAAGAAAACAAACCGCTAAAAGCTTTGATTTTTGATTCATACTATGATGCTTATAAAGGGGTCGTGGTATATGTCAGGATTATGGATGGGATCGTCAAAACAGGTGATAAGATCAAATTTATGGCAGGAGGCGAATCGTTTGTTGTGACGGAATGCGGTGTATCAAAAGCCACTCACCTCGAACCTACCGGAGTTTTGTCCGCTGGTGAAGTAGGGTATATTGCTGCTTCGATTAAGACTGTAAGTTCAGCTAAAGTTGGCGATACAATAACTCTTGAAACTAATCCGGCGCCAGAACCCTTAGAAGGGTATAGGGAAGTCAATCCCATGGTGTTTTGCGGAGTTTATCCGCTCGATGGATCAAAGTACGGTGATTTAAAAGATGCGCTCGAAAAGCTAAAGCTTAGTGACGCGTCTTTGACTTATGAACCGGAAACATCTTCTGCGCTTGGATTTGGATTTAGGTGCGGTTTTTTGGGCCTGCTTCATATGGAAATTGTTGAAGAACGCCTGGAACGCGAGTACAATCTTGATTTGATCACAACAGCTCCTAGTGTTATTTATGAGCTAAGGCTCACGAACGGCGATACTGTTTTTGTTGATAATCCTACGAATTATCCTAATGCAAGTACTATTCAGGATGCACTTGAGCCAATTACCGATGCACATATTTATGCTCCTGCAAATTATATCGGAGCGATCATGGAACTGTGCCAAGATCGTCGCGGAGAGTACATTGATATGAAATATATCGACACAGAGCGAGTGGATATACACTATAAATTACCGCTAAATGAAATTGTTTATGACTTTTTCGATGCATTAAAATCCAGCACGAAAGGCTATGCTTCGTTTGATTATGAGCTTGCAGGGTATAAATCTTCTGATTTGGTGAAGCTCGATATTATGCTTGGTGGCGATGTGGTCGACGCGCTTTCGTTTATAATTCACCGTGATAAAGCGTATTCCAGAGCAAGAAAAATGGCTGAAAAACTCAAAGAAAAAATCCCACGCCAGCTTTTTGAAATTCCAATTCAGGCGGCAATTGGTGGAAAGATAATCGCCAGAGAAACCGTTAAAGCTATGCGCAAAGATGTTTTAGCAAAGTGCTACGGAGGCGATATAACACGTAAGAAAAAGCTTCTGGAAAAACAAAAAGAAGGCAAAAAACGTATGCGTAAGCTCGGGAGCGTGGATATTCCTCAAGATGCGTTTATGTCTGTTCTTAAATTAGATGAAAATTAATAAAGTACAGAACCAAAAAGCAGGTGCATGAATTATGATGGATAACAACTTAGGCATTTATATTCATGTACCGTTTTGCATGAGCAAATGCCCGTACTGTAATTTTTACTCACTAACAAATACTGAAAATATTGGCGAATTCGCCCTGTCGGTTTGCAATGAAATTAAGAATTGGGGTAATAAAATCGATAAAACTGTCGATACGATTTACTTTGGCGGCGGAACCCCTAGCATATTGCCGTCGGATAATATTGTGGAGATTTTGCACACAGTAAATAATGCTTTTTGCGTGAAAACTCCAGAGATTACATTAGAAGTAAATCCCGCAAATTACGGCCTTTTAGATTTTGAAAAATTGAATTTTTTTGGCGTAAACAGGATTTCTTTAGGCGCGCAGTCGCTTGAGAATTCTCAACTGAGAATTTTAGGGCGTAAGCACAATAAAGAAGATATATGCAGCGCTGTTGATGTTATTAAATCAGCAGGGATAAAAAATATTTCGCTTGATATAATTTTAGGTACGCCAGAACAAAAATCGAAATACATTGATGATTTTATCGATTATTGCGAAGAAAATAGTATAACGCATATTTCAGCTTATATGCTAAAAGTTGAAGAGGGGACACC
>CAZDOV010000164.1:0-2328 GCA_964507135.1 uncultured Eubacteriales bacterium
CGAGATAAACCTCTTGTGGATTACTATAGTTTTTGTTTGCCGGGAAGGCCGTTACCGGAGAAGTTGGAGTCAAAAGAACGTCAAAACGTTCAAACGCTCGTTCAAAGGCATTTATAATCAAAGCGCGCAAACCCTGAGCTTTTTTGTAATAAGCATCATAATAGCCTGAGCTCAAAACGTAATTTCCGAGCAAAATTCTGCGTTTAACTTCTTTGCCAAAATACTTGCTTCTGGTTTTACATATCATTTCGTTGATATCTTTGTATTCTTCAGCGCGCGGACCGTACCTAACACCGTCAAATCTCGCTAAATTCGATGAAGCTTCAGCGCAAGCTAAAATATAATAAACAGGTAAAGAATATTTTATTTCCGGAAAATCGAAATACTCAACATGTGCGCCCAGTGATTCATAAATCTTCATGGCTTTTTCTATTGCTAACTTTATTTCATCGTCAACGCCATCATAATATTCTTTTGGTATGCCGATTTTGAGATTATTTACATCATCTTCCAAATGAGCATAAGTTCCAACTATAGGTGCCGAATTAGAAGTAGAATCTTTTGGATCATGGCCTGAAATGGCATCAAAAATCAGTGCCGCGTCTTCTGCCGTGTGAGCTATAGGCCCAATTTGGTCAAACCCAGATGCATACGCGACAATTCCGTAGCGCGAAACAGCTCCATAGGTAGGCTTAAGACCTACTATCCCACAAAAAGATGCCGGCTGACGTATAGAACCACCTGTGTCGGAACCTATGGCATAAGCCGCGATATTTCCTGCCACTGCAGCAGCGCCGCCACCTGAACTTCCACCTGGTACATGGTTTTTATTATGCGGATTTTTTGCGCCACCAATACACGAAGTCTCGCAAGCAGAACCCATTGCGAACTCGTCCATGTTAGTCTTCCCGAGGAGTATTGCGCCCTTTTTTTGAAGTTTGGTCCATACTGTCGCATCGTAAATTGGTTTATATCCCGCCAAAATTTTCGAACAACACGTTGTTTCAATTCCACTGGTTGAAATAAGATCTTTCAGCGTCATAGGGACGCCTTCCAGAAAATCTATTTGCTCTCCGGAATTTATTTTTTCATCTACCTTTTCCGAGTCATTCAAAGCTTTTTCGGCGCACACAGTAACGTAAGCATTGAGGTCACTTTTCTCAATTTCGTCGATATATTTTTGTGTCAATTCCTTGCAAGAGATCTCTTTTTTAGCAAGGACTTCATGAATGCGCCTGATAATTCCTCTTCCTTTTGAGGGCATTAAGATCATATCCTCTCAGTTTTAAATTTTTCCTACTTAAAAAATTTCAATCCTGCGTTATCTTGATTGTTCAACGCAAAAGAAACCATTTTGCGAGTTTGCGGTATTTTCAAGTATTTTTTCTTGAGCGAATGAGGTTCCCACTTCGTCATCACGAAGAGCGCCGGCATACCCAGTTGAGGCTGGCGTTTCTTCGCTGCTAAGGTCAAACTGATTAATTTGATTTGCGAAATTAATCATCCCGTCCATTTCTTCTCTTGCAGCTTCTATTTCAGCCTCATCAAGGTATAGCTTGGAAAGATTTGCTAAATTTAAGATTTCTTCTCTGCTTATCATTTTCAATCGCTCCTTAATTTCTGATTTTGATATGAACGTCACGAAGTTGCTGCTCAGTAACTTCGTTCGGGGAGCCAAGCATCACATCCTGAGCATTGCTATTCATTGGGAAAGCTACTATTTCTCTAATATTTTCGTCGTCAGTTAAAAGCATTATCATGCGGTCAATCCCCGGTGCCATTCCGGCATGCGGCGGCGCCCCAAACCTGAACGCTTCATATAGCGCTCCGAATTTTTCTTTAATAGTATCTTCGCTGTATCCGGCTATTTCAAAAGCCTTTACCATTATGTCAGGGTCGTGGTTTCTTACGGCTCCTGATGAGAGCTCTACGCCGTTGCATACCAAATCATATTGATAAGCCAAAATTTCTAGCGGATCTTTGTTTTGAAGGGCGTCGATTCCCCCTTGAGGCATAGAAAACGGATTATGGGTAAATATAATTTGCCCGGTTTCTTCATCTTGCTCGTACATCGGGAAATCCACTACAAAGCAAAATTCAAATCTGCTATTATCGATCAAATCAAGCCTTTTGGCAAGTTCAGTACGAATCATTCCTGCGTACTTTGGAGCCGATTTGGCAGAATCAGCGATGAAGAAAACGACGCTCTCAGGTTGCAAATTTGCTCTATTCGTCAATTCATCACGTTTTTCATCCGGAATAAACTTATTGATAGGTCCGTTAAATTCGCCGTCGCTCATTACTTTGATATATCCTAGCCCCTTCATC
>CAZDOV010000165.1:0-2306 GCA_964507135.1 uncultured Eubacteriales bacterium
GGACACCTCTCCTCTAAAGTGCCGCCATCCCCCATAGTTTAGCACACGCTGAAATTTAAGTCAACTGTTTTCATAATTAAAAAGTATGCCAAAAACGATTCTTAAACATTGTCTATAGAAAGCAAACCTCCATGCATGGCTCTATTATACCAAAACAACATAAGCGTTGTCTACCAAAAGTTTTATCATTTTTGCTTGAACAAAAATTCTGAAAATCGAATATATTAATAATGAAGCTGCATTTCAAATGTTGCACTTCTAAAATCAAAGAATTGTCAATTCAAAAGGAGGTATTAAAATGTCTTGCCCTTATGAAAATTCTTGTAACTCGAACGAAGAAGTATGCCCTACGCTAGGATTCCAAGATGTTACTGTTGGTGTGCCGGTAGAAATAAAACCGTTTGCTCAGATTGGAAATATCAATACAGAATGCATGGGCAAACCGATGATTAAACGCGGCACAGCGAGCTGTGACGGAAAGCCTGGTCAAATATGCCAATTTACAATAAGTCAAAGAATACGAGTAGAGGTACCTGTTGTTTTTGGAGCTAAAACTCGCGTCGGTGAAGCAAGCATAAACTGTATGAACTGTAGCGACTTGTCTCAAGAATCCCCTCAAAAAATGTATATCCCAGAAGAATCTGGCGAAAGAATGTTTGAAAGCATAGTATAGTAAACGTAACAAAAATAAAATTAACACAAAAACTTAGGCGTCATTGCGATGACGCCTATTGTAAAGTATCTTTAAGTTTGTTGTTTTAAATTGGTTATTTGTGTGGTGGTTCTTTGAAGAATTGTTCCTTGGTAATTTTTGGAATTACAACGTATTGCGTGTCGAACTTTCCTATTTTGACTTTTCCGGTTCCGTAGTAACAGAAGTGGTGGAAATCATTGGTGAAGTTTTCATAGTTTTTAATAGCGTTACCTAATTTAGATAGAGTGGTAGTGTAATTTTCTGACGTAAACCCAAGGTTGGTGGAATCGGTAAACAGTTGTTTTGCTTCGGTAAGGCTATTTTTCATGGTAGTATAATATTCGATGGCCGAGTCTTGCATTGTGTTAACTTCGGCAGTGTATTTTTTTGTAGTTTCAAATGCGTGTGCTGGCGAGGTGTTTGAGAGTCGCCTTAGGTGTTCATCGGTAAAGGTTTTGTTCATTAACAAACAGGTAGTCACGAGGGAATCTTTGCCGTTTGTGGGAGTTCCGTTGTATTCATTATAGTAGTTTTCGTATTCCTGCCATAATTTAGATGTACATTCTTCCATTTTTTGTATTTGGTCGTTTTCGTCAATTTTTATAGATGACCGTTCTTTTCCGCTGGCGTTAGACGGTTGAGGTGTGGCAGTTGCTGAAGAAGGTTGGCTGTTGTTGGGTTTTTTTGGTTCTGTGGTGGCTTGAGACGGTGAAAAAAATGTTCCTATTGGTATGCGTTTTTTGATAAAGCTAGGGATATCTATATCGGTTCTCCGTGAGGATGATTGTGTGTTTTTGGGATGCTTTCCCAAAGGTCGGTTAAAGCCTTTAGCGCGGTAGCTGAAAGCGAGGGTGGAGCAGTGTCTTGGGGGAAGGTTTGTTCGGATGATTCCACAGCGGCAGCTATTTTGTTAATGTACGCTTTCAGTTCTGGTAGTTTTAATTGGCTAGTTATTGCTGCGTTAAGAGTCGGTCTGATAAAAGTCGCAGTGTTGGGTTTCGCCAAATATTTTTTAATAGCATTTGATCTTGTTGTAATTTCTTCGTTATCAGCCGATGCAATATATGATAATATGTCTGCTTTTGTTTTGGCATTTTTTTCGATGGAATCAAAAAGGTCATTGTTCACAAAGATAATCGGACAAGTTGTATTAGCTTCACATATAGCGGATATTTCGTCCTTAGGAACGTCAACAGTTTTTTTGCGGTTTTCGAGGTATTTTTTTGTTTCTTCAACGAAGCTTTTATCTCCAACGGCCTGGTATCCCACTTCAAATGATCTTTTAGATGATTTTACAGTTACGAGTAAAAATCCGATAGCTTTTGAAGTGAATTCTTTTTTTGAATGGCTTTTAAGAAATGCCAATAAACTATCCACACTAGTTTGTGTGTTAGCGTCAATGAAGTTGTCATTTTTGCACGTTGATATCACGTCTTTTATTGCATCATCTAAAAGATGTTTATCCTCTTTTTCGGCGACTTGAGGCGCAGCGTTATTCCTGAGTTCTACGTGGCCTCCACTTGTAGTCGCACTCTTGTCAGTGTTGGTTATAAGAGGCTTTGTGGCCGATGCAATATATTGGTTTAGTTTTGAGGTTTCTCCTCTGATAGAG
>CAZDOV010000166.1:0-2294 GCA_964507135.1 uncultured Eubacteriales bacterium
ACTCTAAAATCCTGAAAAACTATGCCCATTGTGCGTCGGAGATATGGGATCTTCCTTTTTTTCAGATGGGTTATATTTTCTCCACCGACTATGATTTCTCCCGACGTAACTTCCTGCTCTTTTGAAATCAATTTAAGAAGAGTACTTTTGCCGGACCCGGAAGGGCCGACTATAAAAACGAATTCGCCATCTTTTATATTTAAATCTATATTCTTTAACGCAACAGAATTATTATCGTAATATTTCTCAACACCTCTAAATTCTATCATAAATTATTTTACACCTTACTTTCAAAATTTAATGTGTTGCCAAAACCCCAAGGCAACACATTTTATTACATTTCATGAATGGCAGATCAAAATTTAACAGGATTTGCCAGCAAATATTTTTTCACCATAAGCGCTACCTTGAAAACAATCGCGTCTTCGAATTCCCTCAAGTCAAGGCCGGTGATTTTTTTGATTTTTTCAAGTCTGTAAACCAAAGTATTTCTATGAACAAACAACTTTCTTGAAGTTTCAGACACATTTAAGCTGTTTTCAAAAAACTTTTGAATGGTGAACAGCGTCTCTTGGTCCATGGATTCCACTGAACCTTTTTTGAAGATCTCTTTAAGGAACGTCTCGCACAACGTAGTCGGCAATTGATATACCAATCGAGCAATGCCAAGATGGTTATAAGTAACAATGCTTTTTTCTGTATCGAAAACCTTGCCTACTTCAATGGAAACTTGTGCTTCTTTGAATGACCTCGCCAAATCGCGAATGCCCGTAACAGCGGTACCAACTCCAACCACACAATGAATATAGTATTCGCCGGATAACGTATCAACTATGGACGCCGCTAACTTTTCAAGAGACCTATCATCAGTATCTTTTCGAATCTCTTTAACCAAAGCAATATCATTTTCGTTTAAGCTAATAACAAAATCTTTGCTTTTATCCGGGAAAAGCGCCTGAATAACATCGTATGCCGAAACATCTGATTTCGATTTGACTTTAATTACCATACAAACTCTGTAAACATCCGGATTAAACTTAAGCTCACGAGCTTTCAAGTATATGTCACCAGGCAATATATTATCAAGCAACACATTTTTTATAAAATTGATTCTATCTTGTTTTTCATCGCTGCTCTGATAAACACCATTCATAGCAACTGCCAAAATTTCAACGTCTCTTCTTGATTCATCCTCATTGGACATAATGAAAACAGCACGATCAGGGGCTGATGTATCGCCAAAAGATTTAAAAGTATATGCGCCGACAACCGAAGTCACACCAGAAGCCATTAATTCAGGCGTCATCAAATCGAGCGTCTCGCCTATGCGGCCAACATCACTACATGCAACTATGACAGATGTGCCATCAACTACACCGACCACCTTGCCGAGCACTCCCGAAGTCTGATTCGCTATGTTCTGAAAAAACCTGTTTGACATTACAATAATACCTCTTTCTCAAAATTAATGGTTTAAAATAAGATGACAACAATCAATCTTCTCTTTTATTGATTATATACAATTAATTGCTTTTTTGCAACCGTTTATTTCAAACATGCCAATATCTTTTGTAAAAATTCACATTTTGCACAGTATATCTCATAATTCAATAAAAAATCATAAATTTTACATAATTTTAAGCCAGAGGCACAGCGCCAAGAAACACGTTTAAACTGTGACATAGGATTTCAACTTAGATTCCAGCTTAACAAATCAATGAATCTCACTAAGAGACTCCTTCGGTATCTTTACAATTTCAGTTGTCTCCGCGCTTGAGTTATCACCATCAAAAGCACCCTTAGAGCCCTGAGATGCTATCTTAAGGCTAAGCTGCGCACCAACACTTTCGCACTGCTTAAGCTCTTTTTCCGCTTTTTCAGATTTATCGGTGACTTCTGTGAGTTTCACTTGTCCCATGATGAAAGTCGAGACTCCAGCCGTTGCCACCAAAAAACAAGAAAAAGCAGCAACCAAGAATTGTTTTCGAGTTTTTAATTTCCTTTTAGACTTATAATAGCGTTTTGGGAGTCTTACTACTTTCCCGTTTTTTCGTCTTTGTTCCTCCAAATTCCCGAAATCGTACGCAGCATTCCTGTTATACATCTACGATCATGTTCTCCTTTACTTTAGACTTCTGAATTCCATCGGAATTTCTATTTCGAACTATCGTTCTGTTGTTTTGAAGCCAAACTATTTCAAATTAGTTTCAAAAGCCAAAACCCATCATGACGCTTTTTCAGCAACTCTCAATTTTGCGCTACGGCTTCTCAAATTACCTTCAACTTCTACCTTC
>CAZDOV010000167.1:0-2225 GCA_964507135.1 uncultured Eubacteriales bacterium
ATAAAAAATGCATAGAGATATTGAACAAAAAGTATGCAGAAGAACACGCTAAAAATTTACAAAAGAGTGGGCGCAAATCTAAATTGTCAATAGACCTCCTGCGAAATCAAGGCAAGAGCTCATAATTGCAAATAGCAGATATTAAATTGAACCTAAGAGCGAAGCGTTTTCTGCGATTACGATATTTTTCAGAAAGAATTCTGAAACGTTTGATAAAGGCTATAGCATGCTCGTTTTGAACTCTTTCGCTTGAAATTTTACGGTTAATGGCTTTGTCTGATTTTGTAAGAAAATGTCTTTTTGTTTTCTTTTTTGGAGTTTTTGCGTTTTTATGAAATTTGTTAATTCCTTGAAATCCAGTGTCAGCTAGATTTTATTGTATGGCGTTTTTTCTTTCCGGGCAAATGGAAAGTGCCGTCTTTGATAAGAGTTGTCTCAACCCAGCGGGCACAACGTACAATTTGGCTTTCATGAACTCCATAACTTGCGGCAATATGCGCATGTCCTATACTCACGCAAATATTCTAGCGTTGCCAATAGTTTATTCTCCATTGACAATTTAGATTTGCGCCCACTCTTTCGTAAGTTTTTAGCGTGCTCTTCTGCATACTTTTTGTTCAATATTTCTATGCATTTTTATATGTTTTGATTTTTATTCCTGTTATCCTGCGGAATTTTTCAGGTCCATAGTTTTTTATATTCTCGTATTTCATTCCACCATTATACCATATGTTTTTGATTTTGCAAAAGGCCCAATATTCAAGATTGCGCTGAATCTCCAGGTTTTGCTCGATATTCTATTCCATAAAAAGTAAATGCTGTTGCCCTGACTCTTTTTTTATTGGCTCAGTTTTCAGAGTAATCTACAAAACTTGTGTCTAATTCAGAATAGTCTATAAAACTTCTATCCATTTCCGAATAATCAACTAGATCTTTAAACGGAGAATGATGTGCAAATTTAGGTTCTTCCAAAATTCTTCCTGTAAAATTCCCCAGCCCCTCTGGTTCTACGCTTGGAGTATACACTATTTCAACAGATCTATTCTTATATTCTTGAAGGTTGGTTACACATAAACCATATATTTTATCCGAAAGGTCATCCTTGGCCCTTCCTTGTTTAATACTATTACTGGTAATGTAGCTTGCCATATTTTGGATGGTTTCATCAGAGAATTTTACATTTTTTAGCCTATACATACCATTACTGCTCGTAAGACGTAAGCTGATGTCCGCAACCATTTTTTTAACGATGCTTTTGCTACACTCGACATCAGGCTTAGCCGGAATAGCAGCACGCGATGACGAATACGAAACAACAGGTAGCGAAGCAGATGGGGCAATAGGCGCCGAAGTGTTGTTGAAATCGTTTGGACTATGTTTGCGTTTACGGTTTGCATCGAATTTCGCGACTAAATTGTTGCGCAAGGTAACATTTTCAGTTCTCATGAAATTATCTATATAATAGTCGTTCATATCTGCGATTGCGACACGTACGTCCTTACCAAAAGCGTTTATAGTTCTAACAACAAGGCGTTCTGCGATAGTTTGACTGTCGAGGGAATTTTCGAAAGAGCTTTCATCTGAACACCATGAGCAAAAACCGGTTCTGGCTAGCCAGTCAAAGTTAAAGAAGGCGCAGATATCTGAGCTTTTCCTAAGTTCATTTGCTATTTTTCCCCAGAACTCTTTTTTTGAACTCATAATGTATATAGTAATCCAATTTTTCCCCGAATCGCTGTAAGGTTTGGTCACTAATACGTCAATATTATCTTTTCCTATTTGTTGCATGAAATCGTCTTCAGTTTTGATACCTGAAAGCTCGATGATATTATCTTTTTTAAAGCCAATACCTTTCGTAAATTCATCTATCGTAGCTGCCTTTGCTTTGTCAACTGCTGGCGTGCTTTCCTGTTGAGATGCTTTTTCAGTGGCTTTATTTGACAAAAGTGCCCAGCGACCAAGCAATGCAAGTGCCACTAAACTGAGCGTAGCACCGCCTGCCTTTGCTATCGATTTTCCCAAATCGCTTTTCACATTTTGCTTGGTGCTTTTTAAGCTTTCTAGTTTATCTGATTGAACAGGCTGTCGTGTTAGCTCACCTTCAACATTTCTAATTGATTGAGCGCGCTGTTGTCTTTGTGTGTCTCCGGCATTTACGTCCTTGGCAGCCAAATTCGCCGCAGAACCAAGCAAACTTGTCGCAGCCAGAAATGAAGCTATCCCTC
>CAZDOV010000168.1:0-2191 GCA_964507135.1 uncultured Eubacteriales bacterium
GCTTCACTGACGAATCGCTCGAAAAGCTCGCGGAGCTTTATATCGGGAAAACCGGTGTTTTAGATCACAATCCAACTAGCAATAATCAAACTGCAAGAATATTTGATTGCAAAGTCGAAACCGTTGAAGGTAAAACCAATAAACTTGGTGCACCTTACAAGCGTCTTGTGGCGAGAGCTTATATGCCAAAATGCGAGAAGAATGAAAACGTTATCTTAGAAATAGATTCCGGCATAAAAAAAGAAGTCAGTGTGGGGTGTGCAGTTGAACGCAGGATTTGCTCCATTTGCGGAGAAAATATCAGTAAAAAGAAATGTACTCACAAAAAGGGTAGCAAATATAAAATCGGGAATTCGATTCAAATTTGTCATACTATCCTTAAAGAACCAACAGATGCCTATGAATGGTCGTTTGTTGCGATTCCGGCCCAGCCTGAAGCCGGAGTGATAAAAGCCTTTAAGCTTTTGCCGAAAGGAGGTGAGAAATCTATGAATGATATTATCAAATCCTTGAAAATTGGCAAAAGCGTGACTTTATCAAGCGAAGAAAGCAAAGGCCTTTTTGAGCATATTAAAAATCTTGAACAAAAAGCCTCGGAAAGCGACGTATATCGTAGCTCACTGACTAAGGATATTATCAAGTTAAGCGCCTTGGCACAATCGGAATTTAGCGAAGATATAATAAAAACTGTTGCGGACAAGCTACCGATGGATTTGCTTCAAACGCTTAAAAAATCATTCCAAAAGAAAGTGGCAAAAATAATTCCCTCTATTCCACAATTTTCACTAAAAAAACCGGAATCTGAAAACCCAAAAAACGTTCAATTCAAAATATAAATCAAAATAATATTGGAGGAAAATTAACTATGGAAATCTGCAATTCAATCAAATTGGAAAAAGGTATGTACAATGTTTGTGGAAAAAGTTTCACAAGAGTTCTTGAAGAGCTTGACCCTTCTGTAAATTACATTGGAACGCCAATGGAAGGCCTAGATGCATATCAAAGACAGCTCAAAAGATTTGATATTAAGGTGAGCGGGCCTGGTTGCGATAAAGTGGAAAAATTTTTCAGCACACCGGATTCAGCTGTTTTGTTTCCTGAGTTTATTTCTAGAGCGATCAAACAAGGTCTAACTGCTTGTGACATTTTGTCGTCTATTACTGCTGCAAATACCGTCATAGAGGGTATTGATTATCGCGCAATTACGTCTGAAACAGAAACTCTCGGTACTGATAATACTGGCGAAGAAGGAAAATCTCTGAGAGCTGTAAATGTGTGTACGAATAGCGATTTGGTGTCGCTTAAAAAATACGGCAGGCTGTTTTCTTCAACGTATGAATCAATCAGATTTCAAAATATCGACATTTTAGCGGTTATATTCAAACAAATCGGAATGGATTTGGCGGCCGAGCAGATCAAAGATGCGGTTAGTGAATTATTGTCAAGCGGAGGTGTTTCAGCAGCAAAAATTGCTTCATCTGCAGTAGGAGTACTTGCTTACGACGATTTGTTGAGTCTTTGGGCAGCGCTTAACCCATATCAGATGAATGTTATGATTGCGAAACCAAAAATGATCAAAGATATTTTGGCTTTGGCGCCAATGCAAGACGCCGCCGCAGGGCTTAATTTTCACGGTACTGGAAACGTTGTAACACCTTTGGGCGCAAAAATAGTAATGTGCGATAACGTGAACAATTCAGAAATTATTGGGTTAGACAAAAATTTCGCACTTCAAATGATACAGTCAGGTGACGTTACGGTCGAATACGACAAAGTGATAGAAAAACAGCTTGATCGTGCAGCGATTAGCATGACTGTTGGGTTTTCTAGAATTTCAAGCAGTGCAGTTAAAGTTTTGTATTATTCTACGTAAGCATTCGTAGTAACCAATTTACGATAATGTTTTGTGTTATCCGCTGTTCGCGTAGCTCAAAAATATACTTAAGGAGGATACAGCATGAATCCGGAAGATACTTTAGAACGATTTGCGCTTATTGCAGACATTTCTCTAGCAGAAGCGGCGCAATGGCTTCCGCTTTGTGAAGAGGCTTGCAGCGAAATTGAAAGCCATTTGAAGGAATCCGTGGATATCGATGCCAATTCTAGGCGGCTAACTACTGCCGCTGCGTCTTTGGCGTTTTATAGATACGTGCTTTACATCAACGCTTCAGGAAACACGGAGTCCTTTACC
>CAZDOV010000169.1:0-2162 GCA_964507135.1 uncultured Eubacteriales bacterium
AAGTTAGAAAATGCTCATGCGAAAAAACTGACAATAATACCAAAATCTAAAAAACAGTCCGAAAATAATCTTACTTTTCCGGTGAAATATAATGTAAAGGAGGTCGAGGCTTTATTATTTGTGATGTTATAAAAAAACTGAGGACCGCAAGGGGCTATACTCAAAAGCAAGTATCGGATTTATTAGGTGTTGACCGTTCTACGTATTCTTATTACGAGCTTGGCAGAATCAGTCCAGATATTTCTACTGTTATGAAATTAGCAAATGTATTTAAGGTTCCCTATTCTGATATTTTGAATTCAGAAGCGAGTTCAAAATTTGCTGATAGTGCGGTAGAATGCCACCGTGATTCACCAATCGGTAAAGAAGGGATATCCTATGATGGCCTTAGTTATGAAGAAAAATGTCTGATAGTGGCTTTTAGGCTGCTTTCAGAAGATGACAGAAAAAATATGCTGAGTAGCATGGTCAAAGAATTTAAAGCAGATTCTGAACCCACGGATCTGTGAGAATATCTTTATAAAATTAAAGCAAAATATGATTTTCTGTGCATCAAAATTTAAAAAATCCGAATAAATATCCACTCGCGAACGATATGCACCTTTTGTCCAAGTTTCAAGGTGCATGTTGCTATTGAGTGGTTTTTTGGTTTTTATATACTAAAAATGCAAGCCATGATCAGCTTGCATCGAATGCTGTCAACTTTAGGCGTTTTCTCCGAAAAAACGTTTTATTTCGATTTCGCCATTTTCCGGAGAATCCGAACCATGAATTATATTTTCCCCCGTGCTCATTGCGAAATCACCTCGAATCGTTCCAGCCGCAGCTTCTTCGAATTTCGTCGCACCCATGATAATTCTCATACCCTGTACAACATTTTCTCCCTCAACAATCATTCCCACAACCGGCCCCGAAGTCATGTATTCAAGGATAGCTGGGAAAAACGGACGGTCTGCTATATGAGCATAATGTTCTCGCAAAATTTTTTCATCGAGGTTGATCATTTTCATATTTGAAATCTTATAACCTTTTTTCTCTATTCTTGAAATAACCTCACCAATAAGCTTTCTTTTCACGCAATCGGGCTTCAGCATAATATAAGTTCTTTCTGTTGCCATTGTACTATTTCTCCTTTTTAAATTGATTTAAAATAATGAGATCCAATCTTGACGGATTTGGTATCCTTGACCATGCTCACAAATAGGGCAAATATCCGGGGCAGTTTTTCCTTTATGAACATTCCCGCACTTGAGGCAAATCCACGTTTCTTCTCGATCGGAAACAAACAATTTACCTGATTCGACCAGACCCAACATTTTTCCAAATCTATCACCGTGTGTTTTTTCGACCGTTGCAATTTTTCGAAAAAGCTCTGCAATATCGTCAAATCCTTCAGCGGCGGCCTCATCGCTAAACGTTTTATAAACGTCGTTATACTCAGCATATTCATTGGCCTGAGCAGCCTTTAAGTTCCCGATAGTACTTTCATAAATGTTGACTGGGTAATCGCCTGAAATCGAAACGAACCCGTCTGAAAACGGCTTTAGTTTATTGTAAAACAACTTTGCGTGTGCTTTTTCGTGCTTAGAAGTAAGCTTAAACACTCGCTTTAAAACGTATAGGCCTTCCTTTTCAGCTTGAGATGCCGCGAAAGCATACCTATTTCTTGCCTGACTTTCTCCCGCAAACGCTTTCATAAGATTAATTTTCGTATTGCTATTTTCAAATAAAACCGACATGAAAAATCATTCCTCTCTAGGATTTATATACTCACAATTATATTCTAAATCCGAACGTAAATCAACATGCCCAAAATTCCAAGTGCGTTTAAATCACAAATTGCATTTGCGTCAATTTTGCTAGAATATTCGCAACAAAACCAAAGTGAGGAACACGTTTGGGTTTTTGCGTTGCCGACCTGATTTAGCCACATCAAAAAACCGAGGAGAAAAATTCTCCTCGGCATTGCGAACTCGGACTAGATTCCAGTTAGGTATATGGTGGGTCTGGGTCCCGTCAGACCGCATTAAGGTACTCGCCCCTCGTGCCACACACCTATCTGAGTGCAATAGTCAGAGTCCATAGCTAGAGTTAGTGTTACGCTTTGCAGACTTCCAGGCCTTTAAGTTCGACTGAAGCTTTACCATCTTCGCTTGTCAAGG
>CAZDOV010000170.1:0-2155 GCA_964507135.1 uncultured Eubacteriales bacterium
CTTCAGCTCCTTTGAGTTATTTCTGCTATCCTCTTGCGGTATGATGTTGCCGTGCCACAGCTCTTTTATAATACTTTCCATAGACTGCACCTCCTGTTAACACAACACAATACCACAGAAAGAGGAGAAAATCCAGCATTATTTTACAAAATATTTCTCTTTTTCAAGATTTCGAAATTGATGGCATCTTCAATATCATTTTTTAGCATTCGAATGTTAGGATAACTTCCGTTCCTGATATGTTCTTTGAAGAACGAAAGAATGCTATTGTCGCCGATCAATGCCCGATCTTCCTCTTGAACATCCCCCAAAACACTTTCGTAACATTTTTCTGCTATTACCAATTTGTTTTCCACGCTGATGGGTACAAATTTTATCACTTTGGAAAATCTTGAGTATATAGGAGCACCTAAATTTTTCTCGGCTTCCTCTTCCATGGTGTAATTGGTCGTGCAGATAATAATACACTTAGATACATCAACGGAATAATTAGAGTCGACGAACATTCCCTCGTCAAACATTTGATAGAAGGCATTATAAAAAGCAGAAGGCACTTTATCAAACTCATCAAGCAAAACTACATTTGAACTTCTTCGTATTAATGCTCTTGCAAGGCTATCTTCGCCATGTTCTGCGCCAAAAATATATTGATAAGCAGTTGTAGTTTGCTGCATTGAAAACTGAATTCTAACCATCTCTTTTCCAATGCACTCACTTATAAACTTTGCGGTAGCCGTTTTTCCAATGCCTGAGTCGCCTAAAAACAGTAATGTAACAGGTCTTTTTCTGCTTGGATTTCTTAAACCATATATTGCTGAAAGTGCCGTTTTGATTACATGGGATTGACCAATTACATGGCTATCGAATTCCGTAGCCATCCTCTTTAACGCATCTAATTCTATTTCGGGATAGATGGCAGGGTGTTCATCTATAGCTTCCTCGCAGAAGTTTCTCCTAATATCTTGGTATATCTGTTTTGGTGGATTGCACAACCATAAATTATGAATTTCTACGCGAAGATTTTGTAAAATATTATTGGTAAATCCCAACATAGCCCATTCGTTTATACCGCCGTAATCATCGGTATGAACTATCAAGTTTTCAACTTTCATTGGAGCGTCAGGTTTATCGGGAGCATGACCGGCTATGACCAACTTTTCTTTCCTAATGTGTTCTAAAACATCGGTTAAATAATTAAAATCGGTCAAGCCGTTGGTTGCTTCCGCAAATATTTCATCCGATCCCCAAAAAATATTAATCTTGTTCATTATTTTCTATAACACCTGCCAGCACAACATCGTAGACATCGATTTTTGAAGACCTCTCTATTTGCGAAGTAATTCCTGTATAGTCAGCCCTTTTTGATGCTTTTCCTGTTCCAAACTCAAATTCTTTTTCTACGCGCAAATCAGATTTATCTATTTGTCCTACTTTAATGGCGTAATATGTAAGTTGCATTTTGGGCAAATCAGACATTGTATAATTGTTACGGAATGCCTCTAAGTTGAAACGGAATATTTTTTCAACGCCATCAATCTTTGCAACGAATTCATAATATCCTCGTCCTTTATTGATAGCATCTTCCATTTTTGATAAATCAAGATGATATTCCGTTCCGTCATTAGAGGCGATAGGGATTCTGCCATCCATCATCTGCAAAAATGGGGCAATTAACATCAAATACGAAAACGAGTTAACTTCGGGATACATTGTCACATTGGGGAATATTTTTATTCCAGAACATCTCTTGTTTTTCGTTCTCTTTTTATCGGCTTCTAACAAAGCAACAAAATCAGCCAACAATGTGTTTTCCAAGATATTGCGTGCAATTCTGTCCTTTGTGCGTGACAAATCTATTTCCCCTTCAGTTTCTGCTTTGAGTGAAACACCGCTTAAAAAACTGAATAATTTAGGCAATCCTTTTTTCTCGGTACTAACGCCAGCGCCGCCTTCTGTATGACTGGAAAGTTCAGAGCTTACTTCAGTCACGAATTCAGTGGTTTTCTTTAATTCTCCGCCAGCGATAATTTGCATATAATCAGCCACGAATGCCTCATCAAAGTAAATTATCTTTATGAGCTTCGCAAAAACGAGCCTATTCGTCTTTACGGCATCCTAAATGGTCTTTTGCGCCGTAACAACGTTGATGTGTATA
>CAZDOV010000171.1:0-2111 GCA_964507135.1 uncultured Eubacteriales bacterium
TCCGCAGGTCTATGATATCTTGTTCGGAAAAATGTCTATTATCGGTCCGCGCCCTGCGCTTTGGAATCAAGATGACTTAATTTCCGAACGTGATTTGTACGGTGCGAACGATGTAAAGCCCGGACTTACAGGTTGGGCGCAAATCAACGGCAGAGATGAACTTGAAATTCCTGTAAAAGCAAAGTTTGACGGTGAATATGTAGAACAACTGAACAAAGGAAAATTTTATGGCGTAAAAATGGACTTAGTTTGCTTTTTCGGAACAATCAAATCGGTATTGAAGCACGACGGTGTTGTCGAGGGCGGTACGGGCGAGTTAAAGAAACAAGCAGAAATGAAGATACAGGATCGTGAAAAAGAAATTGCGGCTTCGGAACAACAAGAGGTTACAAAATGAAAAAAATTCTGATTACTGGGGCAAATAGTTTTATAGGGACTTCGTTTGAAAATTATATAAAAAACAATTATCCGAATGTTTATGCGATAGATACTGTGGATATGTGTGACGGCTCATGGCGGAATAAAGATTTTTCATTGTACGATACCGTTTTTCATGTGGCAGGAATTGCACATTCGGATAATGGGCATATCAGTGAAGAAAAGGCAAAACTTTATTATTCCGTGAATACGGATTTAACCGTTGAAACGGCGAAAAAAGCAAAATTAGAGGGTGTAAAGCAATTTGTTTTTATGAGCTCTGCTATAGTATATGGTGAAAGTGCTCCGATTGGGAAGCAAAAAATAATTACAAAAGATACACCTGTTTCACCGGCAAACAGTTATGGTGACAGTAAAGTGCAAGCCGAAAATGGACTACTGTCTTTGGAAGATGAAAGTTTTAACGTGGTAATTCTTCGTCCTCCAATGATATACGGAAAAGGAAGCAAAGGAAATTATCCGTTACTTTCAAAAATGGCATTAAAAACTGTATTTTTTCCGTATGTAAAAAACGAGCGTTCTATGTTGTATATTGAAAATTTATGCGAATTTGTTCGATTGATGGTTGACAACGAGGAAACGGGCATCTTTTGGCCGCAAAATTCAGAATATAGCAACACAAGCGAAATGGTAAAAATGATTGCTCAAGCTCATGGCAAAAAAATGCATTTAATAAAAGGCTTTGGTTGGATGTTAAAACTTCTCGGGCATTGCACCGGGCTCGTCAATAAAGCATTTGGAAGTTTGTGTTATGACGCAGAGTTAAGCAGATATAAAACGGAATATAAAAAGTATTCTTTAAGAGAATCCATTGAAAAAACAGAACAAAATACTGACAGGTAAATCGTTTAGATTTTGAGAAATAATCACGGAGGTGTATGGTGGATATTACATTTATCATACTGACAAAAAATGAGGCAATAAATATAGTTGACTGTATTAATTCAATCAAAAATTTTGCCCAAAGAATCATTGTTGTCGATAGCGGAAGTACCGATGATACCATTAAAATTGCAAAGGATATGGGTGCGGATGTTTATTATCATGAATTTGAAAATTACGCTCGTCAATTCAATTGGGCACTTGATAATACCAACATTGAAACGAAATGGACATTTCGATTGGATGCGGACGAACGATTAACACCTGCATTATGTGATGAGTTGGAGCAGATTGCCAACACTCATGAAAATGACGACGTGAATGGTATCGTTATGGAGTCATGGTTATACTTCCTCGGTCGAAAAATAAAGCACGGATGCCATAATAAGCGAAAACTTATGATGTTCAAAACCGGAATCGGAAGAATTGAAGATCGCAAAATGGATGAGCATACCGTATTGAATCGAGGAACGTCCGTTTCGACTAAGAATAGATTTATACACTACGATTTCAAAGATATGACGCATTGGATAAATAAAATGAATTGGTACGCAACGAGAGAAATGCAGGACTATTTTGATTTCAAAAATGGCGCATCTTGCTCAATAGAAGGCAATGATTCGGTTAATTTAAATACAAGAAAAAAGAAATTCGGTTTTTATTATAAACTACCGTTGTTTGTACGTAGTTGGCTGTTGTTTATTTACAATTACATATTTAGATTGGGATTTTTAGACGGAAAAGAGGGCTTTATTTATAATTATATGTACCATAGATGGTATAGGGCTTTG
>CAZDOV010000172.1:0-2104 GCA_964507135.1 uncultured Eubacteriales bacterium
CGTCTTTTTCGTCGCACATGAATTCAATCGTGTCGCCATATTGGGCGATAATGCTGGATTGGTAGTTAAAATCGGTATCTTGATCTTTGATTTTGAACTTAAATAGCGCATTTTCTGGAGAAGAAACTGTATAGCTGTTTTTTTCGAGATTTTTAATGGTTATTTCTAAATCATCGGTCAAATTCGGCAAAGCACACGTTTTTGTGCTTTGATTCAGAACTATTTCTGAGTTGTTGCAGTATAAACTGATGCTAGAATCGTCATAGCCTGTTTTTTGAATTATATTTAGTTTAACATCCGATTCGTGTGTTAAATTGCTTATAATATATGAATTATTTTCCTCAGAAAAAGCAGCCGGAAGGTATTGGGTGCCGTCGGTGGTATACTTCAAATCAATTGCATCTCGCAGGTTTGCGTCAGCATTTTCGGCTCGAATCTCCGCTGTATATTTGTCGCTTTCAATACCGGTTATTGTGAGGCTATCATCTGACTTGACCGTATAATCTGACGATATATATATTTGATCGGGATTGATTAGCTCATCGTCAGGGACTTTCATGAGCAAAAATCCTTCTGTTTCGTCGTAAGAATATGTGTTTAACTTGAGAGGTTTGTTCGTTTCGGACGTGATCCCCACATTTCTAACGCGATTTTGAGAATAACCATTTGATTCAAACTTGACGGCAAAATTCAGTTTTGACCCAAGTTCAGCTTCGATTGTTTTTTTTCCGTCAACGCTCCCCTGAGCCTCACCGTTGAGAGTATATTCGATTTTTTCTATTCCATTTTGAAGTGACGGGAGAGTGATGGTGCATTTTGCTATTCCATCGCTGCACTGCGCAACGAAAACAGAAGGGAACACTACTAAAAACGCTATCAGACACCACAAAAATTTGAGCTTGAGCAACTTGCAGTTTTTGGGATTTTTTAAATTCGACATATTTAGGCTCCTCTCGCGGCAAAGAAATATTTATTATAATTATACCAATTAAATTGCGAAAATCAATATAATTTAGAGTTGTTTTGCTACAAATTTTAGAAGAATAATTTTTAGCGCTCGAATAATATAGTTAGTAATAAATCCCTCAAAAATTTATTTTGAAAATTTATTTTTGAAAGGCAGTGAGCAAAAGTGCTTTGGAATAAAATCCCAACTGAAAATGTGAGAGAAAAAATTATTGATGAAATATGCCGCAAATTTTCGTTCGTGCGTAACCAAATAATTGGCAAGAGTGTTTGCGGGCGAGCTATAAATGCGCTGAGTATCGGTAATGCTGAAACCGGTGTCTTGTGGGTGAGCGCTCATCATGGTTTGGAGTGGCTTACCACCCTTTTGGTTTTAAGATTTTTAAATGATATTTGCGAAAAAATCAATAATAATGAGGAAATTTGCGGCATTAATATTAAAAAGAGTTTTAAACAGCGCGGCCTTGTTATTGTCCCGTGCCTTAATCCTGACGGAGTTGAAATAGCCGTAAACGGTTTTAAATCTTCTTTAAAAAGTAGCCCGATGCTTGCACTTATGGATGAAACATTATCAAAAGTTTGGCAATCCAATGCAAATGGAGTAGATCTCAACCATAATTATGACGCGGGTTGGGATGAACTTCATAATTTAGAAATAAGCCACGGAATAACCGGACCTTCGCACACTCGATATGGCGGAAAATCCCCAGAGAGCGAACCCGAAACGCACGCTTTGACCAAGTTTTGCCGAAAAAACAATTTTGAATACGCCATAGCATTTCATAGCCAGGGCGAAGAAATTTACTGGAATTATGGTAAGCATACGCCAGCATCTTCTGAGCGTTTTGCAAAAATTTTTGCACTTATGAGCGGTTATAGCGTCAGTCACCCTGAAGGTTTAGCCGTTGGAGGTGGCGTGAAGGATTGGTTTATTGAAAAATTTCGAAAGCCAGCATACACGATCGACATCGGCAATGGCAAAAATCCCCTCCCGGTAGAGTCGTTCGAGGATATTTATGCCAAAATTAAAAACGCCCTATACATGAGCGCTTTGACCTGACTGGATAGCTTTCATAAATAATCTCGCACACTTAAAAAAGCTGTGTGGGGCTATTTTATTTTCGAAATTATTTGTAAA
>CAZDOV010000173.1:0-2092 GCA_964507135.1 uncultured Eubacteriales bacterium
GCGACGGATTCTGTAAAGCAGATTTGCGAGAAGTTAAATACAGATCTGCAGAGAACACCTTTCCAATTGACCACGAACTGACCGCACATAAAAAACAAATAAAAAATTTAAAAATGCAACTATTTACTATTAATTTCATTGGCTTTATAATATAGTATATTATCATAGAATAACTCAGTCAAGTGCCAGAAAAGTGTCTTGTTTATCAATTTTTAGTTAATAAGGCGGTGCCGAATAGTGCAAAACATTGTTAATAATTCTGATTATGTAACCGTTGCATTACTCCACGAAAGTGAAAAAATGAACGTGAAACTTACTTTCAAGGGTGAGAAAAAGCTCGAAAACATGTACATTTTAAATGAATTTCCATATGACAAAAATGACCTGAAATTCTTTAAAATGCTATTCGATATTTTCAATTCTGAAAACAAACCTAGAGACTTCACGGATTTTTTTGTCACGAATAATAATTTTTATGCCGTTTTCAAGTACCATCAAGCTCCAAATATACCACTAAAATTCAAGAAAGATTTGATTATTGCGAATTTTGATGAACGATGTTATTTATTAGAAAACATACTCATAAGAATAGAAAAGTTTTACAGAAGTTATATAGAGTTCGTGGGCTGTATCAGCGAACCGGAAAACATTAATATTGATAGCGAAAACAATGTATACTTTCACTTTGACCTTTGGAATATGGGAAAATATGTCGGCAAAAATCAAAAATCGATATTCGAAAACATTTATAAAATAATCTATACTATGATGCGTCCTGAAGCCGACCAGGGATTCAACAAGCAACTTCATATAGTGCTGGATAAATGCAAAAATGGGATTTATACATCTATCCCTGAATTAATCATAGAATTCAAAAAAGCTGCTAAATCTTCAAAAAGCAGTAGCTGGTGGGGGTATGTGAAATATCAGTATACTCTTCACAAACCACTAATAAAGAAATTGACAAAAAATTTAACCACAATAGGCGTGATTGGTTGCCTTATCTATATTGCATATGATAGGCTGAACCAAGGAACAGCCATAAACACGAACGCAGTTGTATCTATCGGCGACGTAAGTTATACGGGTAATTCTGAAGACACATCAGAAAAAACCCTAACATCAGAAGTTGATGCCGAAACAACGACAAAATCAAATGAAACAACTAACAACGACATAACACTTAGCGAAGGCCTTGACATGGAGTATGAAGATTATATTGTTCAACAGGACGATACCGTGACATCTATCGCAGAAGATTATTATAAAGATACAAAGTATGCAACGGCTATTTCAACGTTCAACGGTATAGAAGTTAATGAAAATCTAACCCCAGGAACCATATTGAAACTTCCAAATCGCACGGCAATAGCACTTTATATTTCAAAGTAGAATTCCCACGCCCGTCTCATAAAGAATGTGCTATAATTGCCTCAGAAACGACTCTGGGGGTATGAGGGAAATGCAGAAAATTCTAGAGCACATGGGGATGAACCATGATTCTCGCAATGCCAGCTATATCAAACACAAATTGAGCGATATTCTTTTCATCGTAATGTGCGGAGTGCTCAGCGAACTAGAGTGTGTTCACACTTATTGACAAATGGAGTGGTATAGGGTATAGTAGTTGACATGGAAATAACACAAGAACAGTATGACAAAATCAAAAAGCACTTACCCCGCCAACGTGGGAATGTAAGCATGAGCAATCTCCAGTTGATCAATGCGATACTGTATGTTACCGAAAATGGCTGCAAATAGAGGGCATTGCCAGAAAAATACGGAAATTGGCATACGATTTACGTACGCATGAATCGATGGAGTAAAAATGGAGTGCTTCAACGCGTATTTGAAGCGCTCCAATTAGAGGGCATAATTGAAGTTAAAGTAGAAGCTGTATGCCTTGATAGCACTACGGTAAAAGTTCATCCAAACGGAACAGGTGCTTTAAAAAAAGTGGCAAGCAGTCAGTCGGAAGATCTAGAGGAGGACTTACCACGAAAATTCATATGGTTACCGCATCTGACCGAGCGGTTATCGATTTTTCACTCTCAGGAGGAGAATCGCACGATTCGCCGGAAGGTTTAGCTTT
>CAZDOV010000174.1:0-2086 GCA_964507135.1 uncultured Eubacteriales bacterium
TGGAAAATATTATGCCAAGCCTAGAGGTAAAAGCAAAAAGGGTCGGCGGCGCGACATACCAGGTGCCGGTCGAGGTTAGAGCAGAACGCAGGCAAACATTGGGGCTCAGGTGGCTAACAACTTACGCAAGACTTCGTTCAGAAAGAACAATGATTGAAAGACTTTCAGGAGAAATCATTGACGCTGTTAACGAATCCGGCGCAGCAGTTAAAAAGCGCGAGGATACCCACAAGATGGCCGAAGCCAACAAGGCGTTCGCGCACTATCGTTGGTAATTTTTGCGTTTTTGCAAATATTTTTATCTGCTCTAAAAATCAGTTGATTTTTAGAGAATAATTTGGAAAAAGCTAGTAAAAAATATTTTTTAGAAAAGGAGGATATTATGCCAAGAAAAGTTTCACTTGATATGACACGTAATATAGGTATAATGGCTCACATTGATGCCGGTAAAACAACGACAACTGAACGTATTTTGTTTTACACGGGCATTAATCATAAAATCGGCGAAACTCACGACGGCGCAGCAACCATGGACTGGATGGTTCAGGAGCAAGAGCGCGGTATTACGATAACTTCCGCAGCGACTACGTGTTTCTGGAAGGACCATCGCATCAATATAATTGATACTCCTGGGCACGTTGACTTCACAGTAGAAGTGGAGCGTTCGCTCAGAGTTCTTGACGGTTCTGTTACAGTTTTGTGCGCAAAAGGCGGCGTTGAGCCACAGTCCGAAACCGTGTGGCGTCAAGCCGATAAATACGGCGTGCCGAGAATGGCTTACGTTAATAAAATGGATATCATGGGCGCGGATTTTTACAACGTTGTTAAGATGATGAAAGAACGCCTAAGATGCAATGCCGTACCAATTCAGTTGCCAATCGGCGCGGAAGATTCATTTAAGGGTATTATCGATTTGCTCGAAATGAAGGCCTATGTTTATTATGATGATCTCGGGAAAGACATCAGAATCGAAGAAATCCCCGAGGATATGAAAGAACTCGCAGATAAGTATCACGCAGAGCTGCTTGAGTGTGTTGCCGAAGCTGACGATGAGGTAATGGAAAAATATCTGGAAGGTGAGGAAATTACCGTTCCAGAAATTAAAAAATGTATCAGAAAAGCAACCATCGATAACACCATGGTCCCAGTAACATGCGGCACATCGTACAGAAACAAGGGGGTTCAGAAGCTTCTTGATGCGATAGTGGATTACATGCCGTCGCCAAAAGATGTTCCTGCTATAAAAGGAACCAATCCCGACACCGGAGAAGATACAGAACGCCCATCATCTGACGACGAACCGTTCTCGGCTCTGGCGTTTAAAATTGCGACGGACCCGTTTGTTGGCAAACTTTGTTTCTTCAGAGTTTATTCAGGAACGATTGATGCCGGATCGACAATTTATAATTCGACTAAAGACAACAATGAACGCCTTGGACGGATTTTGCAAATGCATTCGAATCACAGGCAAGATATCGACAAAGTTTATGCAGGAGACATAGCCGCGGCGGTTGGACTGAAAAACACAACTACCGGTGACACGCTCTGTGATGAAAAACATCCAGTGATATTGGAATCAATGGAATTCCCGGAACCCGTTATTCGTGTGGCTATTGAGCCAAAAACAAAAGCCGGGCAGGAAAAAATGGGTCTTGGCCTTGCAAAACTTGCGGAAGAAGATCCGACGTTTAAGGCTTATACTGACGAAGAAACCGGCCAAACGATTATTGCCGGTATGGGTGAGTTGCATCTTGAAATTATCGTCGATAGGCTCTTGCGCGAATTTAAGGTTGAAGCAACTGTAGGTAATCCTCAGGTTGCTTATAAAGAAACCATTCGCAAAAACGCAGATGTCGAAGAGAAATACGCTCGTCAATCCGGTGGTCGAGGCCAGTATGGTCACGTTAAAATTAGGATTGAGCCAAACCCCGGCAAGGGATATGAATTCGTTAACGAAATCGTCGGCGGAGCTATCCCGAAAGAATATATTCCGGCAGTTGACAACGGTATCAGGGGCGCGATGCTTTCGGGCGTTCTCGCGGGATACAACGTGGTTGACGTAAAAGTCACACTTTATGATGGTTCT
>CAZDOV010000175.1:0-2071 GCA_964507135.1 uncultured Eubacteriales bacterium
AAAATAAAATGGAAACCGGATCTTAGTGTGTTTACCGATATCGTTATACCGTATGAATACTTTTTAGATGTTTTAAAGCGCCAAGCTGTTGTAAACGCAGGGATAAAATTTGTTTTGAAATACCATGACGAATCAGGGGTTAAAGAGCAAGAATTCCTGTATAAAAACGGTATTTCTGATTATGCTACAGAAATTTTGAACAACGAATATCTTACACCCGTGCAAAATTGGAGTCTCGAAACAAAAGTTCGCGACAGAGAAGACAAACCCTATTATAAACTTAAAGTCCAGGCTGCTGTGGCTTTTTCAAACAAGGTTAATTTAGCGGAGTATTATCACAATTCGAGCTATCTTGAGCACGGTGGAGCACCTGAAAAAGCCGTGAAAAGTGCGTTTGTGTCGCAAATTGACACATATCTCAAACAAAACAATAAATATACAAAGAATGAAAATAAGATAAGCTTTGCAGATATCGAGGATTCTCTGCTCATAATTATTTACTCGGTGTCCACCATGACTTCTTACGAAAATCAGACCAAAAAATCCATCACTAACAAGGGTATTCAAGATGCGATGGCGCAAATGTTTAAGCGGCATTTGGAAGTTTACTTCATAGAAAATCCCGAAGATGCCGAAAAAATCGCAGGTCAGATTTTAATCAACAAGCGAAGCCGCGAAGATGCCGAAAAAACCAGAATGAACCTCAAAAAAAAGCTCACAAGCAATATGGATATGGCAAGCAGAGTCGCAAAATTCGTAGATTGCCGCAGCAAAGATACTTCTGAACGGGAGCTTTTCATCGTTGAGGGCGATTCAGCGCTTGGCGCGTGCAAACAAGCTCGAGATCCGAATTTTCAGGCTATAATTCCCATACGCGGAAAGATTTTGAACTGCCTTAAAGCGGATTATAACCGGATTTTCAAGAGCGAAATAATAACGGATTTGATCAGAGTCCTTGGGTGCGGGGTGGAAGTCAGAACTACTAGGACGGCCAAAGATTTATCGTCATTTAACCTTGATGCGCTGAAGTGGAACAAAGTAATTCTTTGCACTGATGCTGACGTAGACGGGTTCCAGATTCGCACGCTCTTGCTCACTATGCTTTATCGTTTGACTCCAAAATTGATCGAAGCCGGGAAGGTTTTCATCGCTGAGTCGCCGCTTTATGAAATTACATCCAAAAGCGAAACGTATTTTGCATATAACGAGGCCGAAAAAGATCAGTTCATCAAAAAAATTGGCGGAGAAAAATATACTATTCAGCGCTCGAAAGGGCTTGGCGAAAACGAACCCGACATGATGAATTTCACAACAATGAATCCAAAAACCAGAAGGTTAATCAAAGTCATGCCGGAAGAAGCCGAGGCAACATCCCGCATGTTTGATGTGCTTTTGGGCGACGATCTTTCTGGCAGAAAAGCGTATATCATAGAAAACGGCCATTTATACGTTGATAATTTGGATATAAGCTAAAGGTGGTGAATTTTTTAGATGGCTGCAAAAAAAAGAAATAACGAAAAATTTTCAAATTCTTCGAATGTACAAGGATTTATATACAACGCCGGAAAAGTCATGGAAGAAAAAATAGTTGATACGCTTGAGAAAAACTATATGCCTTATGCCATGAGCGTAATAACTTCGCGAGCTATTCCGGAGATTGATGGGTTTAAACCGTCGCACCGTAAATTGCTTTACACTATGTACAAAATGGGTTTGCTTAGCGGCGCAAGAACAAAATCAGCTAACATAGTCGGTCAGACCATGAAGCTTAATCCTCATGGCGACAGCGCAATTTATGATACCATGGCACGTATGAGCAGGGGCTATGAAGCGCTTTTGCATCCGTACGTTGATTCTAAGGGTAATTTCGGCAAGTTTTATTCAAGAGACATGGCCTGCGCTGCATCAAGGTACACCGAAGCAAAACTCGAAAGCCTTTGTAAAGAGCTTTTTCAGGATATTGATAAAGATACCGTCGATTTCGTCCCGAATTATGACAATACTCTCAAAGAGCCCTCACTTCTTCCGTGCACATTTCCGTCGGTTTTAGTCAATTCTAACACTGGAATAG
>CAZDOV010000176.1:0-2062 GCA_964507135.1 uncultured Eubacteriales bacterium
ATCATCATTAAAAAGGACCTGCAAAAAATCTCTTTCTGTTTTCTCAGGGAGTCCATCCAAATCGTTTCTAACCTTAACGTAGTCCGCACCAGTAAACCCGTGGTATGTCTCGCTACTATATACGATACTGTAAAAAACATATGTTTTCTCAAGTAAATGATGTAGTGTTTCTTTGTCGTTTTCGTGACAGTTTTCAAATTGATACGTCAATAACCCCATTAAGTTTATTAAATAGAATTCTAATTTTTTTAGAAAACGTGTTTTGTCTTGCGAATATTTAGAAGAGTGTGCTAATTCTCCCAAATATTTTAAAATGTCATTCAATTTTATAGCAAACTTAAGTTTAGTTTTGTTTAAGTTTTCATATTCAGCGTTTAGCTTTATTTTCCCTTTAAAGTAGTCACACACTTCAATTAAATATTTTTCGAAAATTGTTTTGTGGTCCTTAAAGCTTTCTTGCAAATTGTTTATGTGTTTCAGAGCTTCGTCATTGGATTCTTTGCCTTGATTTTCTAATTCGTTTGATTCTTCAATTCTTTTCTCGTTTAGTACGTCAATGTAAATTAATTGCCTATATAAGTTAGTGGCGCAAGGCCACCCCGACTTTCGTTTTTGTTTGTACGGTTTATACAATTCACACATTTCTTTCTCGATTTTTGTTTTAGAATCTTCTGATTTTTCCATTAGTTCGTTCATTAATCCTTCTATTTTTTCTATTCTTTCTTTCTTTGTTTTTTCTTTGCGAAGGTGTCTCTCACGAATTCGCGATAAAATTCCGTATTTTAAAGGGCAAATATCTAGTTTCAAAGCCTGGTTGACTTTGGTTAATATTTTTTCATAGACAGCATAATCAGGATCGTTAGGGTTTGAAACACGTCCTAGCGGAAGGGACGGCATGCCTCCTTGGCTTGAATACAGTGCCATTACGTAAGCCGCCAGGTCGTAAGTTGCTTTCGTGCTTTGCCTACCATAAAGCATTACGCGAATGTAATCGCGAAGAAACGTACTGACCTTTATTGAAGAATCAGAACCTGGTATTTTAACGGAAGGGTCTTCGCTTTTAAATTCCAAACCAAATCTAAGAGGAGAATTCTTGATTTTATGTAGCATCAGATCGGCGATTTTACCAACGATATTCTCAGAAGGGCCCTTGCCAATCTGTGGGCATTCGTCCACAAGAAGACTATTATAAATTTCTTGAATATCATCCGAGATTTTGCTTGCAAAGTCGGTCATTGCCTGCCCACAATAATTTACGTTGTGGGTTTGTTCCAAAGGTGCGTAGGTTGGCGTTTTTTGAAAATAAATAGCCCAAGCCCACGCTATAAGCGGTACAGCTAAAGCTGTACCAAACAATGCAGCATTCACTTTAGTTTTTTGATTTTGTTCCTGCTTTGTCTTATCTCCCCCATGTTTTGCTGTGTTCTCGTGTTTTGATTCGCATTGGCAAGAGCCAGTTGGAGCCGCAAAATTTGCCGCAGAACCAAGCAAACTTGCCACAGCTAAAAACGAAGCTATCCCCCGCTTAACCGATTGAGCTCCACCGGCAACTTGGTCTAGTTTTTCGAGCGATAGTTCTTCTAATCCTTGTAGTTCCTTTATTTCTTGCAAATCTATGTTTTCAAAAATGAAATTTCTAAAATCTTCAGGATCTACGCCGTTAGCCTTACAGCACTCTTCTATAACTTCGCCAGTTAAGGCATTCGCACCTTTTTCGGCAGCTATGTTTTCAAGATTTTCTATTATCTTCTGCGCTTCAAACTCTTCCATTTTCATCATCATCCTCCTAATTTTTTATTTAGACTATTGATATTTTACTACACTTATTGCTAAAAATCAAGATATGTTCAAAACAATAGACCTTTTGCGATGTAGGATTACAATTGATGTGTTACAGACAATAAAAAAGAGACAAATGAGGACTCCATGTGATACAGTAGACCTCCTGCGAAATCAAGGCAAGAGCTCATAATTGCAAATAGCAGAGATTAAATTGAACCTAAGAGGGAAGCGTTTTCTGCGATTACGATATTTTTCAGAAAGAATTCTAAAACGCTTAATA
>CAZDOV010000177.1:0-2033 GCA_964507135.1 uncultured Eubacteriales bacterium
TTGGTTTTTGCGTTCTTTGCCAATTCAATCGCCCAATTATATTGTGACTCATCTAAGCCGTATTCGCCACCCGTATTAGTATTCAAAATAATAAAGGTAACGTCATCATAAACAATCGAATAGTACCCACCCATGCTTAAGTTTTGCTCACATACCACCGGTAGATTAAAATGCGCCAATACAGAATGTTCTACTCCGGCATTGTACGCCATAATATTTCTTCCTGCCTCGTGGTTTCCGCTCATCGCTAAGACAGCATTTTCTGCCCACACATTGCTTGAAAGCGCCCATTTCCAGTACTCTTCGTTGTTGCCATCATTCACAAAATCTCCCAAATGTACCATGAAATCTGCATCTTTGTTTTTTGCAACCGCATTTTCAAGGACATCCAAAAATTTATCATAATCAGATTTAACCATCCCCTGAGAATCCGCAAAAACCAAAAATTTAGTTTTTTTCAAAATATCTTTACTAAATTTTTTGATATTCAACTTATATACTTCGGTTCGATAATTTTCACAAATAACTCTATAATATAAATTTCCAGGTTCTAAATCTTCTAAAACCGCGGAATACTTGAACATTTCACAAACGCCATAACTTGAAATAAGCCCAAAATTAATTTTCGGGAAAGTCTTGAAAACTTTTTGCATCTCAACTTTTGCAAAAAAGCGTTCTTTAAAATCCGGATCATAGGAACATTCGAGTTTTAACTCCATATTATCCTTGCAATACCAGCGAAATCTTCTCCCGTTGTTGCCACTGCTTGACAGCGTAACTGTTAAATCAATAATCCCGTTCATATCTTTAATTTTTTTGGAATTTGAGATTTCATCATTCAAATTTGAATCACTCAAGAAGCCACAAGTTATATCAGCAATTATATCCCCGGCGCCTCTCAAAAAGCTGGGGCTAACGTAGCTTTTTACGAATCCGCGAATTATAGACTCAATATCTATGTCAAACATTTTTATAAGCTTTGAAAGTTGGCCTTTATTCGTTTTTTGGTTCAAAAAACTTCTCAAAAATACTGAGTCAAAAATAAATTTAAAATCGAAAAATATATTTTCGCTAACCTGAGTTATAACATCAGAAACGTAATCGGCTAAAAACTCTAGCCATTTTTTGATGAACTCACCGCTACTCAAATTATCAATAGCGCACAAAACCCAAGGCGGAGTCCTATCGCTCCCGTTATAATAACTCGCAAGTATAATCATCGCAAAGTTGTATAACGTTTTTTCTTCCGAGTTTTTCGGCCTATAAATTCCAGTCTTTGAAAGTTCAAAAATAATATCATCTATTTTCGAAATTATATAATTATCATCGTGAATATATCGTTTTTCTATCTGGGATATTATATCATCGAAAGATTGCAAAATTTGACTGTCAGTGATCGTAATTTTCTTGACAAAAATCCGCAAAAGGCCTACTGGTTCGATTTGAATTCCTCCCCTGCGATACTGGATATCAACCCGTCCCATACCTTTTTTTAATTCAATCGCTCTTCTCTTTTTCAGCTGATTTCGTATTTTTTGTAGCACAAAACCATCCGGATCAACACCTGGCAAAAACGACTTCAATGCGTTCTTTATCCCACTGGATTTAATTTTTTGCAGCCATTTTCTTAGCGAAGCAATAACTATTTCGCTGAGATCGCCGCATTTATATTTACAATTTGAACTTTCCTGATTTTTGCTCTTATTCATAATAAAATTCCCTTAACATACTTATTTCGTCTGCATATCCGTTTAAATCAACTTGTGGAGTTTCCAATATAAACGGAAGCTCTCTCAAATATTTGTTGTTTATGACCTTTTTGATTGCCTGAATGCCAATATTACCTTCACCGATTTTTTCATGTCGATCTTTATGACTGCCAAGCACATTTTTGCTGTCATTCAAGTGCACAACTTTCAAATTTTGAATGCCAATAACTCTATCAAATTCTTCCAAAACACCATCTAAATTATTCACAATGTCGTATCCGCCGTCAAAAACCTGGCAAGTATCAAAGCACACGCCAACTTTAT
>CAZDOV010000178.1:0-2031 GCA_964507135.1 uncultured Eubacteriales bacterium
CTTTTGGGTCAAAAACAAACGCGTGGTGGGGTATGTTAAGTGAAGGTACTGGCAACGTAGCAGTTCATCCTTGTTTTTTGTATGAATCGTTAGGGTGCTTTATAATATTTTTGGTATTACATTTTTCGAGTAAAAAACTAAAAAACATCCCAGGGATGACATTTACACTTTATACTTGCCTTTACGGTGCCCTACGCGCCGCGATCGAAGGTCTTAGAACTGATAGCCTTATAATTCCCGGAACGAACCTAAAAGTATCACTGGTTTTAGCCGTATTGCTTTTCTTTGTGTCTTGCATAGTTTTTTTGATTAAAATAATTAAAGATAATAAATTATACAGGCACAATAACTAGACGCTTTATTAAATACATGTGAAAAATCATTTTAGGTAATTAAGCTTTTGTTCGTCCCAATTTTTCAATTTTTCAAGTAACGCTGTCGCATAGACTTTTGCTTTTTCAAGATCGTGCTCTTTGTAGTTCCCGCACTCTTTTTCTGTGGCGCCGGGAATTGGGCCGGCGTAATTTTTTATAAATTCAGCGGATTCTTGAACGAGAATTATTACGTCTTTTGGGCTAATATTTCGTTCCAAAAGATAAAATCCCGTTCTGCATCCCATGGGGCCAACATAAATTATGTTCTTACCGAATTTGCTATTTCGCGCGTATGTTGCAAAAAGATGCTCAAACGTGTGCAATCCAGCGTTTTCTAGGAATGGCGGAGTGTTTGGCTTGACCATACGAATATCGTAAGTTACTATTTCGTCATCGATACGTGATATGTAAATCCCTTCGCTAATTTTAGTGTGGTCAACTTCAAAACTTTTTATTTTTTGCATTTTGTGATTCCTCGTATTTTACTATTTGAATATTTTTATATTTTTGATGATAGGCAGTTCTTTAATCTCACCGTTCCAGGCCCATGTAAGCGCTGTTATGTCCATGATTAGCAACATAAGTCCGACAACACCAAGCGGAAAAGTTATCCACCAGGGCGTCACTTGAACGGTTAAGCCGCCACGATATATCGAACGCGCAACTTTGATAACACTCGTTAGTATACCATAAACTATTACGTAAATTACAAGTATTGAGAACAAATTCATGCCTTGTTTTGCGTGAAAAGTTACAAATCTGTTTTTGTTTTCTTTCAAGTACGGTATTACAGGAATTAAATATGATAACAACGCCATTGCTTTTCCATTTTCGATTTCGTTATCAGTTATTTGGACTTTTGTGTTATCTTGAGTGCTTTCATTTATGCTTTTTTCTGATTCAAGCTCCATACATTTTCTCCTGATATTAATATAAAACATTCTAACGTACATAATATTTTAGTTTAATATTCACTATAATAAACAAATTTGACGTTTTTCGCAAGTAGAGAAAAAAACACCTAAGATTCCCTTTGTGATTTGTTTTTTGCCGCAGTTGAACCGAACTCGCTTTTTAGTGTTTAAAAAATAGTATTTAAAATCGTCATAATACATATACCAGGGGCCCCTAAAATTCCCGCGGTGAAGAGATTTATCGCGTTTAGAGGCGTGGAAATGCCGATATAAATTCCAACATAATTTAATCCAATCATACAAGCTGTGCTGAAAATCACCGATTTCAATGTATGAATAGCGGGTTTAGAGTCTTTTAATATGCGAAAAATTACATATGAAAGCACAAATGATGCCAAAATTGCTAGTAAGCACGAACGTAAAATCGTCATAAGTTTTTAGTCATTTCCTTGTTTGTTATTTTTCCATATGTATGATAAATGTCTAAAATATATTCCTTCTTTGTGTTTTAATTCGTCACGCGCTTTATCCTTTGCCTTTGTCGTGATTCAAAACGGTTGCTGAGGTTATGATGTGTCCGCCAGATCGTGTTCACACTAGCAGTGCACCGATAATCATAGCGAAATAAATAAATCCCCGAAAGATTACATCTAATTTATCGTAACGAGTGAAAATCTTTCGAAAACGTTTTAATCGCAAAAAGTAGCGTTCGATTTTATTTCGCTGTTTATAAAGTATTTTGT
>CAZDOV010000179.1:0-1981 GCA_964507135.1 uncultured Eubacteriales bacterium
TTGTTTTGACAGTTAAATTCAGAAAATATGCGGTTTCCTCAAGTGTATCCGTACAATGAGTTACAACAAATCCATCAATATCGACATAATTCGCCCGTTCGTTTATATAGTTCGAAAGCAAACTGAGTTTATCCAAGCTTATGTCGCAGCTATCTACGCTAAAAAGTTCAACTGATTCCAAATTTGCAAGTTTGCCAAGTTCTGGTAATTCAGACACTAAATCGTCGACTTGAATTTGCGCAGAATCATACGCAGCTGTTTCGCCATTTTTCCCTTTGCCAGCTATTGTCCCTCCAGTCCCGATGATTAATACAGTGCTTCGTGGTGAATTATTCGATGTTTTGTTCATTTATATCCCCCTAGCATAGTGAAAAAATCAAATTTGCTTACAAGTCATATTACATTAGTTTAAAAGTGAATTCAATGTATAAGTATGAAACTAATATTTATCCGAAATACACAATTTTTTGTGTATTTGACCATAGCAAGTGAGATTTATATAATTAAAATTATCATTTTATAACTGACAGTGATATAATATTAATTGGTTGGATTATTTGACAATGAGGGTGGTTTTTTGATGAGTAAAACAGTTGTAGGCGTAATTTTTGGTGGCGTTTCCTCGGAGCATAAAGTGTCTCTCAAATCGGCAACAGCGGTAATAAAAAACATACCGCAAGAGTTATATGATGTACATATGATAGGAATCACAAAACAGGGAAAGTGGTTTTTATTTTCCGGTGATGTTGACGATATTGTGGATTCAAAATGGGAAAGTTTAAGTTCAAATCAAGAAATATTTATAGCAACAGATCCTGAAATTCATGGGATTGTGTTCAAAAATAGTTTTAAAACTATTAAAATGGATGTAATTATCCCAGTTTTGCATGGTAAAAATGGCGAAGATGGGACAATTCAAGGCCTTTTAGAAATTGCCGGCATACCGTATGTTGGATGTAAAGTTTTGGGTGCAGCTGCATGTATGGATAAAATTTTTACGAATATCATGCTCAGTAGTTCCGGCATACCAAAAGCAAAGTTTCATTGGTTTAGAAAATATGATTTTGAGGTTGATCCTAAAAAATGTATTTCGGACACTGAAGATAAGGTCGGAAAATATCCGATGTTCGTGAAACCTGCCAACGCTGGCTCTTCAGTTGGTGTTACAAAGGTAAAAAATCGCGAGGAATTAATTGCAGGAGTAGAAAAGGCTCTTAAAGAGGATCGGCGTGTCCTGATTGAAGAAGAAGTGGTCGGAAAAGAAGTGGAATGCGCTGTGCTTGGTAACGACGACCCTATAACGTCCGTAGTTGGTGAAATAGTACCGTCCAATGATTTTTATGATTATGACGCTAAATACCTTAGCGGAACGTCGGATTTAATTATCCCTGCGAATATTTCAGATGAATCAGCAAAAAAAGTTGCAGATACAGCGCGAGAAGCTTATAGGATCATGGATTGCCGAGGATTATCTCGTGTGGATTTTTTCGTGGATGATAAAACGCACAAAGTGTTTCTTAACGAAATAAATACTTTTCCGGGCTTCACTCCCATCAGCATGTATCCAAGACTTATGGAAAAATTAGGTATCCACTTTGGAGAATTGTTGAAAAAAATTATTTCTTTGGCACTTGAAAAGCAGTGATTTTACTGTATATTTGTGATTAATCACAAACACGAAGCTTAACAATACAAACATTGTTGTTAAGCTTCTATTTAATGTTTAAAACTGTTGAAAATAAAAATTTTAACGAGCCAATTAAAAAAACTCTGTAAAATGGAAAAACATCAAGGCCTTCTATGGTAAAATATAAAAAATCATAGAAGGCCTTCGTGTTCGTCCGCTTTACAGAGTTTTTTATAGATTTACAATTGATTTAATACAGCAATAGCTGAATTTTGATTTTTCGTCTAATGTAACGCCGAGTGAATTTTATATAATTGTTATAAATATATTATATAGCCAGCCTGTTTTATGTTT
>CAZDOV010000180.1:0-1980 GCA_964507135.1 uncultured Eubacteriales bacterium
AAAACACTCACAGACATAAGGACGGCGCTGCAAGACGAGGCTGTTAAAAAATTAGTGGAGGCGGCAAAAGATGTAAATGAAGGTATTGCCTTGCTCGGAAACTACAAGGACGAGAAGAATGGGATTAATGGAATTATAGTTTCAGCGGAAGACATCGATGACATCCATGCGGCCGTCGAAGAACTAAAGGACGAAGATTTGAATGTTTCTGGAGGAACCGACGGATGGTGGGACAAAACCAAACAAGCCGCGAGTGACTTTCATACGGGTGCCGGAAACGCTTTTGGGCATGGCGAAGACGACGGTGACTTTGGAGAAACTATGAAATTCCAAAAAGGCGTAGCACAAGGTATCGGCGGTTATGCAGCCTTAGCAGGTGCAACTATAGGTATTTTATCTTTGGCATATGCTACTGTTGATATTGGTAAAAAAGTCTGTAACAAAATTAAAGCAAACCGTGCACAGCAACAGTAAACTACATTCGTTGACTTTATGCGAATGATTATGAATTAGCTTAGTATTGATTTTGTAAATTAATGAGCAGTACCAATCTGAGTTATAAAAATCAAAAAATTTAAAAATTGGAGTGATGTAAAATGTCAGCTATAACACCAGAAATTGCTAAAGGAATTTTAGAAAATCCGGACTTTGTAAGAAAAATGGGTGAAGCAAAATCAAACGACCAGGTCAAAGAGGCGTTAACGGGCGCAGGCTTGACACCAGAACAAGTTGCCGAAATCATGAAAAAGAGCGAGACATTGGACGAATCAGCTCTCGAAAATGTCAGTGGGGGGATTGGTGTATTTGATAACGTAGTAAACTACGTTAAACAAAATCCTTACAAAGTGGCTAGAGATGTTGTGGCGACTGTTTGTACTATAGGCGTCCTGACCTACGGTGCAAAACAACTCAGCAATATAAACACATCTATCGGCGCGCTAAAACCCGACGGCAAGCCGCCGGAAGGGGGTGGCGGAGGAGCACAAGCGCCGAAGGCAGAACAAAAAGAAGAAGTTAAGAGCGAGGCAACAATGACAGCACAGATGGGGACTAGTACCTAACACCCACTTAATTTACAATTATGCGAAAACATTATCAACCCATTTAAACCGAGCCGGGCTTCTTGCTCGGCTCGCTAAAATAAAACACCCGAACTACCACCAAATTTTTACCTTTAATTTTTCTAAATTGGGGGGGAATGCGAAATGTCAGCTGAAACATCTATAAAAGGTATAGATTCAATATTGTCGCAAATCGATGCCAAAAAAATTTTTGAAGACAAGGAATTTTTAGAAAAACTTTCCAAAGCCAAAACACCTGAAGAAATTATAGAATTGTTCAAAACAAAGGGTATAACCTTGAGCCTTGAGCAAGTTCAAGAGATCGCCAAAAGAGGCGAAAAATTAACCGAAGCAGACCTTGAAAACATCAGTGGCGTGGTAAACAAAAAAGCAGTCATTGCAGCAGGTGCAATCATTGGCGCAACGGTATTAACTGGTTTGGGTATTGTTGCAGGTGCCCCTCATGCGACCGGAAAATACCGTGAGCGCAAAAAAGAAGAAAGTATTAAAAAATTTGTCGAAACGAGAAAAAATATACTCCAAATTGACGACGAGATGCAAAGCCTTTATCCAAGCCATCATCAATAAAACCCCTGTACACCATAGGAGTGGACAGGGGTTTGTTTAGCTTACTATCTAATTTTATTCGAAAAGCCTAACATCAGTGTAGGTTGTATTTTTTATTTTTGTCGGAAAAACCACCAATTTTCGATAGACACTCGTCGCAATAAATAGTTTCCGCTGCAGGGCGGAGAGCCATAGCAACGCCTGCGCCTGTAAGGTCGCGCCGAATAAATGTTTTGCCGCATGACCGACAAGTGTATTCGTGATCCACATATTCGCAAAGGCCTTTTAGTGCCTCTGTGTTAATCCCGCCTGAAACTTGCAATAAATCGCTTTCTGATAAGCTTTCGCCGCT
>CAZDOV010000181.1:0-1910 GCA_964507135.1 uncultured Eubacteriales bacterium
ACCGCTGCACGACGTTGATGTTATGAATCCTAAAGTTTATGAAGGCTGTATGCCAGTTGAAGTAATGGCAGAGAGAGGATTTGATACGCTCAGATATGGCCCTATGAAACCGGTTGGAATCAGAGACCCGAAAAATCCTGATAAGAAGCCGTTTGCTGTTGCTCAACTTAGAAAAGAAAACTCTGAAGGTACGCTCTATAATTTGGTAGGGTTTCAGACTAATTTAAAATTTCCGGAGCAGCGTAGAGTTTTTGGGCTTATTCCCGCCCTTGCAAATGTAGACATCATTAGATACGGCGTTATGCACCGAAATACTTTTATATGCTCTCCAAAATTACTTTCCAAGGATTATAGCATGAGAGAGCATCCGAATATATTTTTTGCAGGGCAGATTACCGGTGTCGAAGGTTATATGGAATCCGTATCCTCGGGGTTAGTTGCAGGGATTAACGCTGCGTGCAAATGCAAAGATGAAAGTGGTATGGTTTTGCCTGATTTTACAATGATTGGTGCTTTAACGAATTATGTGAGTAGTTTTTGTGGCGAAAATTTTCAGCCTATGGGTGCGAATTTTGGCATAATTCCGCCGCTTAGTCCTAATGTTAGAGATAAAAAACAGCGTTACATAAAATTTGCGGAAAGGTCAATGGAATATTTTGACTGCAATCAACTAAAATCGCGCGAGGCAAAATTTTAGCAGAATACAAATCTGGTTTGTGTAAATAATTTTTAAGAACGAGGAATGATAAGTTTGAAGATAATAGTTGACGCTTTTGGTGGGGACAACGCTCCTTTGGAGATAATAAAGGGTAGCAAGATGGCGCAAGATGAATTTGGATATGACATCATGTTGGTAGGAAGCAGGAGTATAATCGAAAAAACTGCCAAAAATAATCAAATTGATATATCTAGAATGCAAATTATAGATGCAAGTGATATAATAAGTGTGGAAGATGAACCGATTTCGATAATGAAATCAAAAAACAGGTCATCGATGGCTGTTGGACTTGGGCTTCTCAAGGAGGGCGCTGGCGATGCTTTTGTTTCTGCCGGAAACAGTGGCGCACTCGCTGTTGGCGCAACTTTGATGGTGAAACGTATTAGAGGGGTAAAGAGGTGCGCGTTCGCACCAGTTATCCCCAAAAGCAAGGGTTGGTTTATGCTCATTGATAGTGGAGCTAACGTAGAGTGCCGACCGGAAATGTTGGAACAGTTTGGAATTATGGGTTCTGTATATATGGAAAATGTGATGCATGTTAAAAATCCGGAAGTGGGTCTTGTAAATGTTGGGATTGAGCCGACGAAGGGAAGTGATATGTATAAACACGCTTACGATTTGATGAAAAAAAACAGAAACATAAATTTTGTGGGGAATATAGAGGCGAGAGATATACCGTTCGACGGTGCGGATGTAGTTGTCGCTGATGGTTTTACTGGTAATATAATTTTGAAATTTTATGAGGGTATGAGTAAAGTTATTTTCGGAAAGTTCAAAAATTTGCTCATGAAAAATTTTAAAACTAAAATTGCAGCACTGGCTATAAAATCAGACCTAGAAGCTATGAAAAAAGAATCCGATTACAAAGAGCATGGCGGAGCGCCGCTAATCGGAATTTCTAAGCCGGTTTTTAAAGCTCACGGGAGTTCAGATGCCAAAACATTTAAAAATGCTATTAAATTAGCCGGAAGATACGTCGATTGTGGAGCTGTTAGAATAATTACAGAGAAAATTGGGGAGGTAGTTGAAAATACACAGTTCGAAGAATCCGGTGATTAAAAATAAGAGCTGTTTTAAAAATTTAAAGGGGGACAATATTATGGAACAACTAGAAAAATTACTTGGCCACGAATTTAACGACAAAAAATTGCTTAAAATTGCGCTTACCCATTCATCTTATGCCAATGAAGCT
>CAZDOV010000182.1:0-1887 GCA_964507135.1 uncultured Eubacteriales bacterium
CTCAGTTGCGATTACCTTCCAAAAAAATGCAAAAAAAAGGCAAAATTGACATTTCTGAAGGTATTAAAATGCTCTTTACGGTACCGTATATAGGGCTTGTAGCGGCTATGATTATGTCGTATGGCATCGCGGATAATCTCATCGAAACTGTATGGAAAGCACAATTAAAAATGACATTTCCGAACCCTAATACATACGCTGCTATGATGGGAATTCAAACAATTATGGTTGGGGCATTGACCATATGTATCACAATTTTGAGCACATATTTATTACGGAAATCCAGTTGGAAATTTTGTGCATCTATATCGCCGTTGATAATGCTGATACTGGGAATACCATTTTTTGCGTTAGCTCTTTATTGCAATGTGGGGAAAATTGATTTTTATGGTTCTGTCGGAATTACTTCTGCATGGATCGGCTTAGTGGTAATTGCGTTAACAAGGAGCACAAAGTATTGCTTGTTCGATGCCATAAAAAATATGGCATACAGGCCACTGGATGTTGATACTAAAACAAAAGGACAAGCTGCCGTGGAAATTATCGGAGGACGCAGCGGTAAAGCCGGAGCGTCACTGATCACGGCATTGCTCACGAACGTCATAAGTGTTGGTAGCAAAATAACTGCGCATTTATATACTATTATACCGATTTTTATCTTTACTGTTGTAGGCTGGATAGCCTCTGTTATGAAATTAGCGCCAAAATACGAGCAAAAAGCCGCAGAATATGCAAAAAAATCAGCCGAGCTCGAGGAAGAAAAATAGTCATCTTACGGAAAGCCAAAAGTCATCCCTATTCATTAGTGAATAGGGATATTTCATGTTTTATGAATATTGAGCATTTCACGAGCGGCTCGAATATTTCCAAGTTTAAACGTTTCTCTTATCCTTGTCGAACTAACGAGACTCCCCTTATAAAAAACCGGTGGTTCAACGTGGAGATCAATTTTATATTTTTCACACATCTTGCGCAAATCTTCAACGTTTGAGCTTCCGCCTTTTCCGAAATGATAGTTGAAACCGCAAACTACTGCTTTAGCATTTAACGCTTCTTTCAATGCATATTTCACGAAATCTTCTGCTGAGATATCTTTAATAAAATTAAAATCCAAAACATAGGCTAATTTTATTCCCAGTTGTTCTAAGCGTGAAAGTTTTTCTTCGGGGGTTAGCAAATACTCAATTTTTTGGTTTTTCACGATTGACTGTGGGTTTTGTAAAAAAGTGAGCACACTTGGCAAAAGTCGTTGTTTTTTGTATTCTACTGTTTTTGATATAATTTTTTGATGCCCTAAATGAACACCGTCAAAAAAGCCTAGTGCAACAGCTGTATGTTTTGGTTGTTTTGTTAAAATGTTGTAAATTTTCATGTTTTTACCAATCTGATTTAAAATATTTTTATCTACCGCAAACACTTTAAAACCTTGAGTTCAGCGGCATTAAGGTCGATTTTACCTAATCCAACAAAATTTTCATCGCAATAAATTTTGTAAGTTTTGTTATCAACCACGCAAGATGTGAATTTAATCCGCGAAATTGCAAGATTTCCGCCGTTTTTAAATCTTAGCGCTTGCGCTGCAGTTATGTTAACCATAGGTAGATCTTCGAACAACCTTTCTGTGGGCAAGATATAATTTTTGATATTTTCTTCATTTAACTCCAAAATTGTAGCAAGTTTTGTCGAATTTTCGATTTTGAATCCATTAGAAAGCGTTCGACGCAATTCTCCTAAAGCGGCACCACAACCCAGCTTATTGCCGATGTCGTCGCAAAGCGATCTTATGTACGTTCCTTTGGAACAAAGCACGGATATTTTTGCTTCTTGGTGGTTTTCGTCAAAATCGATGATTTTAATTGAATCAATCAAAACTTTACGTTTTTCGCG
>CAZDOV010000183.1:0-1868 GCA_964507135.1 uncultured Eubacteriales bacterium
ATATATTGTCAAGTACTTTTTGAAAAAATGTGCGTAATTTACAAATAATTTCGAAAAAATAAAAAATGGTAGGCTAAAAACCTACCAAGGAGTATCATCTCTTGTTTTTCGTGACTTATTTTTTCATACTTTCGAATTCCGCCTCAGAAATTATCGTCACTCCTAGCTTCTGAGCTTTTTCCACTTTGCTCCCGGGATCTTCTCCGGCCAAAACATAAGAGGTGTTTTTCGAAACACTCGAACTTACTTTTCCGCCCATATTTTCAATTATTGCGGTTATTTCTCCGCGAGTGTAATTTTGAAGCGTACCAGTTAAAACGAACGTTTTTGAGCCGAAAATATCGTTAATTTTGCCGGAAACAAACCTCATATTTACGCCGCTGTTTTTAAGTCGATCGATAAGGTCGATGTTTTTTTGAACGGTAAAATAACTTTTGACACTTTGCGCAATAATAGGACCTACTCCTGGGATTTTGCAAATCCTGTCTTCATCTGCGTTCATGATATCTTCCATTGTACCGAACTCGCTGGCTATAAGTTTTGCGGCTTTTTGCCCCACGTGACGAATGCCAAGAGCAAAGAGGAGTTTTTCAAGACTTTGTAATTTTGATTTTTCTACCGAATTTATCAGATTTTGCGAAGATTTTTTGCCCATGCGTTCCATATATTCCAAATCCTGCGCGGTGATATCGTATAAATCAGCAGAAGAACGCACAAGACCGGTTTTTACCATATTTTCAGCAAGAGTATCCCCTATACCCTCGATATCCATTGCCCCACGCGAAACAAAGTGAATGATATTCCGAACAAGTTGAGCCGGACAATCGCTGCTCACGCATCTCAGTGCGACTTCATCCTCAATATGAATGGCTTTACTGCCGCACGAAGGGCAATTCTGCGGAAAAACAAATGCCGTGGAATCACTTGAATGCCGTAAAACTTTTACGACTTCCGGAATTATTTCTCCGGCCTTTCTCACAACAACCGTATCACCGATTCTTATATCCTTTTCGCGTATAAAATCTTCGTTATGGAGTACCACGCGACCGACTTGAGAGCCAGAAATCAAAACCGGTTTCAAAATTCCCGTCGGAGTTAAAACCCCAGTTCTGCCAACGCTTATTTCAATATTCAGGAGTGTGGTTTGCTTTTCTTCAGGAGGATACTTAAAAGCCTCAGCCCACCGCGGAAATTTTGCAGTGCTCCCCAAAATTTTGCGATTTTCAAAATCATCTATCTTAACTACAGCCCCATCGGTTTGGAACGGCAAGTCAAGCTTTATTTTGCCGATGCGGTTAATCTCATCTATGACTTCAGAAATATCGTAACATTGGCGATAAAACGGCAAAACCGGGAGCCCTAATGACTTCAGAAAATCCAAAGACTCTTTATGGGAGCTGATCGTTCTTCCCTCAATGCTTTGAATATTAAATATAAAAATTTGCAAATTTCTCGAAGCTGTTACTTTTGCATCCTTTTGCCGCAAAGAACCTGCCGCTGCATTTCTGGGATTTTTAAACGTTTTCTGACCTTCTTGCTCCTGTTTTTGCGTAAGATTCAAAAAATTTTCTTTCGACATATAGACTTCTCCGCGTACTTCCAAAAAAGTCACGCTCGGATCAATTTTTTTTGGGAGCTCGGAAATAGTCAAAATATTTTCGGTTATATCTTCACCGACAAGTCCGTCCCCTCGAGTTGAAGCTCGCACAAGAACACCGCGACGGTATTCAACCGAAACGGAAAGACCGTCAATTTTCGGCTCAACAACGTAAACCGGATTGTTAACCGTACCCTTAATTTTTCGGTCAAAATCCCGAATTTCATCAATGGAAAACGAATCGTGCAAACTTTCCATTTTTATTTTGTGC
>CAZDOV010000184.1:0-1804 GCA_964507135.1 uncultured Eubacteriales bacterium
TATAGTAATCCACAAGAGGTTTATCTCGCGGATATTTGTACAGTGCCTGTTAATACGGTTGGCATACCTGGCGTTTCAGTACCGTGTGGCTTTGACGCTCAGAATTTGCCTATTGGTATGCAAATTTTAGGGCCTAAATTTAGCGAAGCCAAGCTCTTGAATGTAGCTCACCAATACGAACTTGTGACAAATTATGAAAATAATAAAATGCTTGATATGGGGGTAAGACTATGAATTACGATTTGGTCATCGGCCTTGAGACTCACGTTGAGCTTGCAACTAAATCCAAAATTTTTTGTTCTTGCGCAAACAAATTCGGTTCAGACCCCAACACTAATTGTTGCCCTATTTGTATCGGATTGCCGGGAACCCTCCCAAAACTTAACAGAGAAGTCGTGAATTTTGCAGTCAAAGCAGCGCTTGCTCTGAACTGTGAAGTGAACTTGGTTTCGAAAATGGATAGAAAAAATTATGTGTACCCTGATCTTTCAAAAGCATATCAGATTTCTCAGTTCTATGAACCTATTTGCAAAAATGGGTATATTGAACTCAGCAGCGGCAAAAGAATTCGCATAAATCATATTCACATGGAAGAAGATGCCGGAAAACTCGTGCATAAAGGCGGGTGCGTCTATATTGATTACAACCGCGGCGGGGTTCCGCTTTTGGAAATTGTTACCGAACCGGATATCAGTTCCTCTGAAGAAGCTCGTGAATATGTTGAAAAACTTCAAATGATTATGCGATATATTGGCGTGTCAGATTGCAAAATGCAAGAAGGATCGATGCGCTGCGATGTGAATGTTTCGGTTAAGCCTTCAGGTTCAGATAAACTTGGAACTCGTACAGAAATTAAAAACATGAACTCTATTACTTTTATGACAAAAGCAATAGATTACGAGCGGGAACGACATATTGATCTTCTTGAAAGCGGCGGAAAGGTCATCCAGCAAACTCGCCGGTATGTTGAAGAAACTAACTCGACTGAAAGTATGCGTAGCAAAGAAGACGCTCAGGATTACAGGTATTTTAGAGACCCTGATTTAATTGATATTGTTTTGACGGAAGAACTAGTCGAAAATATCAGGAAGACGCTTCCTAAATTGCCTGACGAACGTTTGAAACGATATGTGGATGAGTTTGGCATTAGCGAGAAAGATGCAATTCAGCTTGTGAAATATAAAAACGTTTCGGATTACTTTGAAAAAGCCGCAGAAGGCGTCAAAAACCCAAAAATAGTGGCGAATTTCATAATAGGTCAAATATTCAGAACTCTTGAGACCGAAACTGAAAAAGAACGGTTTGAAATTTTGACAACAGCCGAGCAAATGCAAGAAGTAGTAACGTTAATTGACTCCGGAAAGCTCACAATGAATCTTGCTAAAAAAGCGCTGACAAAAATGCTCGAAAGCGGAGAACCCGTAACATCGTTCGTTTCGGAGAGCGATATGGCAGGAATCCCACAAGAAGAAATCGAAAAAATATGTGAAGAAGCGATAAGCTCCAACGCCAACGCGGTAAAGGATTACCTCGGCGGGAAAGAAAAAGCAATAAAAGCGATTTTAGGTTCTGTTATGAAAAAAACACGTGGCAGAGGCAATGCTCAGGAAATCGAAAAAACGTTAATAAGCCTCATAAACAAAAGTGAAAATTGAGTCGTTTTTTGTAAATCTTGATTTTTTTTGTGAATATGGTACAATAAATAGTGAGCTATATTTTTAGTTCGCTATTTTAGTTTTTTAAGAAAGGTGGTGACTAATTATGGATGAAAATAAAAAAATTGAAAAACTGAGCGAAACCGGCG
>CAZDOV010000185.1:0-1802 GCA_964507135.1 uncultured Eubacteriales bacterium
CATCAAACTTTTCATATCTGCTTTCAGCACGAATAGGAAACTTGGGCATAAAAACATTTAATTTGTCTTCAAATTTTTGTTTTATATCTTGTCCCCAAAACTCTAATGTATCGCCATTTAAACTATGTATAATAAAAATGTTTTTCATATTCTCCTTTTTACCAATCCAATCTCTACTTATATTATAACATATCTCAGTCATATTTGTCACATTTTTTCAAAAAAAAGAAAAATCTTAAAATAAGACTTTTCCTTGTTGATAGTTGGAGCGGGAAACGGGGATCGAACCCGCGACCTCAGCCTTGGCAAGGCTGCGCTATACCACTAAGCCATTCCCGCACAAGATGAATTCATCGAATGCTTTAATAATATATCAAATTTAGTGACAAAAATCAAGTGTTTTTGCATATTTTCAAAAAAAATTGTGTATTTTTTTGAATTTAACAATTTTTCTCCAATTTTCATACAGAATTTTAATGAATATATTCAAAATTTGCAAAAATAGTTTGACAAAAACGTTTGTGTGTGATATATTTATAGCGTTCCAATGGTACCATCGCCAAGCGGTAAGGCAAAGGTCTGCAAAACCTTTATTCCCCGGTTCAAATCCGGGTGGTACCTCCAAAAAAAGTCAAGAAGCCCGTTGGGGCTTTTTGTGTATGCGGGTGTGGCGGAATGGCAGACGCACAGGACTTAAAATCCTGAGTTCGAAAGGACGTGTGGGTTCGACTCCCACCACTCGCACCAGCAAAACACATCGCAAGATGTGTTTTTTATATTTGTTTGCAGGGAGTCGAACGGGCATTGAGCGTGTCCAGTGGACAGATGAAGCGAAATGCCCCGGCATGAAAGTTGCCAACTGGCAACGGCGTGACTCCCACCACTCGCACCAATTAAGAATATAGTTGAGCCCGCGGGCTCAACTTTTTTATTTGAAAAATTTTTGGCATACTTTCTTGATTTGGCAAATTTTTCATTTTATAATCACATCGAATTTACAAAACAAAGGAGATATGATATAATGACAATGTTTGAAGATATTTTTGATAAACTTTTGGCAAGTTTCAGCGAATGGATAAAAATTGGCGACCCCAAATCCACATGGACGATTGAAGATTTTCCATATGAAACAGGGGTTGATGAAAAAATAACTAATCCACATTGTTGGAAATGTGTAACCGTAAATCAGTGTTGGTTTAAAGATGAAGACGGAAAGAAACCTCAAGAATTTGATTATTCACAATACTCTCTAATTGCCATTCCTATGTCTAAAAGAGGGCTCTATCACCCAATTGCCATTGTAAGAAAAATCAAATTCCTGCTCCACAAAAAGAAGAAATCCAATTCATTATTCATAAAGGGAAAATTGACTGGATGATAAAAGATAAGGGACACATGCTTAAAGAAATGGGTTATACCGAATCTGACTATGCCGAAGTAGTGGAAATTATAAAGACGTTGGTTTCCGAGTATTTTGTTTATGGTAATTATTTATTCAAAACTCATGACGAGAAAGGTTACAGAATAGGCTTTATTTTAGAAAAGTTTCCAGGAAAAAATGAAGACTTTGGAAAATTTTATAAATTAAAAACGGGTTGGACTATCTTTCCAAATAAAAAATTAAAATGCAATACACTTATAGGAGGATTAAAAAAATGAAATATGGCGACATGGTAAAAGTTCTTGTCGAAAAAAAAGAATATGTAAAACAGCATATTCATAAAGGAATGGTAGGAATGCTTACAGATCCAGAAATAAGGGATACTGAATATATGGTCGTTTTTTCTTCCAAATATTCACCA
>CAZDOV010000186.1:0-1789 GCA_964507135.1 uncultured Eubacteriales bacterium
AACCCGACGGCATGAAAACTGGGATGCAATATCTCCGATTTTCAAATTTTCCAAGAAAGCACGGACTGCATTTTATACCATAAACGCCACCAAATTTCTCAACTCATGCTACCGCCAGCTAAATAAGCAACGCAGCGTGTTTCTGAGTTCGTAGGCACTGATGAAAGCGCATACCTCGCGTAATTTTTGAGGTTTCAAAAAATGGAACAGTGCCCTTGGAATACCAATTCATCTTCGCTATTAAATAGGAAAAAGCATGACAATAAAAAAATTATCATCATGCCTCTTCAATTATCGTAGAAAATCTGTATTTGCAGAAAATTTTTCACAAATACTTATAAAGTTCGACTACAATACTCACCCATCGCTACCTGCAAGCGAAACCATTCATATTTACATCAAAACCGTTGATGAATATTCAATTTTTATACCGTTATCCTTAGTTCTAGAAAGCTTAGCCTTGTTGCCGTTCCCGTCTTCTATTGAAAGCTTTTCAATTTTATGTTCGTCGAAAAAGTTCACCACAGTGCTTTCCACGAACCCTGCCCATTTTTGAGGACTATATTTCCTTTCCGCTTGAGGTTCATCCTCCATAATTTTTTTCAGTTCATTTAACGAATCAGACATTGTTTGCTCTCCTTGTATAAAATTTATTTCATTGGAATTATCTCAAAAATTCCACATTTATTCAAGAGAAAAGTTTTAAAAAAGAAGTGCCGTGAGCGGATCCAGCGCGGAAAGTTAATCGGTAACCGCAAAGTAAGCATTTAAGTTGAAAGAATATACTCCAATTTCTTTTACTTTAATATTTTTCGTTTCTTCCATAGCGTATCTATAAGTTTCCAACTGTTTCTTATATTTTTCATAAAGCTCGCACATGTTATTGGCTTTGTCTGTTTTATAATCAACTATTATATATTCTCCGTTCTCTTCGAAAGCGCAGTCAAGCGCTCCTTGAACGACTACAAATGTATTTTCATATTTGCTTTTATCGTCTAGAACTCTATCATTAAAAATTTTATTTGTCGGAATTTTCGCGTAGAATCTGTGTTCTCGTAAAACATTTTTGCTATTAGAGATTCTTTTAACGAGATTTGACTCTGCGAACTTTTTAAGTGCATTTATATCTAGCGAATTATATTCATAAGTAGTTAAAAATCCTTTTTTAAGCAGTCTTTCCGCCTGAATTGGAGTGTTTTCCGAAGTAAGCTTTGTTATATCGCAGTAGCATACAAATTCGTGCATCGCGGTGCCTCTGTGCATGGGCGTAAGACCTTTTCCGAAAGCAAATTCAGGTTTAGAAGTAGCCACAAAGCTTTCGTTGCCATCGTCGTGAGCAAGCTCTGAAGCAGAAATTTTGAGCATAAGATTAATTAAATGTCCATTTTTATATTCAAAATCAAGTCTGTTTTGTATTATTTTCAGAAAATTTTCGTCAATTTTAAATTCATGGTGAGTCGGAGTGGTTTTGCCATGCGCGGTTAAGTTTGGTGAATTTTCATCAGTTTCGTTTTTTTCTTCTGGAGATATAATTTCAAAGCTCCAGTTTAATTTTTTTGATTCGCAAGTTTCGTGATTTATGAACGGTATTTGTAGCAAATTACCAATTTTATTTTTCAAATCACTTTGACTGATTGCAAGTAAAATCCAATCCAAAAAAGACTTTGCGTTTTGGACTACATATGGAGAAATTGTATTTGTCCCACATGTAAGAGCAAATATACTTGTGATTTTTTTTTCAACTTTTTTGCAAGTAGAAATCAAAATCAATTTTTGCTTGGCACGCGTG
>CAZDOV010000187.1:0-1780 GCA_964507135.1 uncultured Eubacteriales bacterium
AGGCTGTAAATTCTCTGCGCTACGGTATTGGGCGTAGAGAATTTCTGGTTATATTTTAATGATTGTTGAAATTGATAAATTTTTAAGCGGGCCTACAGTTTTGTGTAGTAACATTTCTGCTATATTGTTTTTGCTTATATACGTCTGAATACAGTTTATTTTGAATATTTTCAAATTCATTGATGCTAAGTTTTTCTGGATAGCTTAAAATATTCAATTTGATGGCCGGGACGCCTTCACGAAGAGGTGGTTGGATGTGTTCCAAGTGATTCATTTTGAAGCCCAATTTTTCATAAAATTTAAACCTTTTTTCACTAATTTCGTCGCTAGGAATTTCTATTTCCAGTATTATTTTTGAATTTGATTTAGCAATAAAATCTTTCATTATTTTTGAGCCGATGCCCATCCCACGGCATTTTGAACTAACGGCCAAGTGCTCAATAAAGCGAAACGTTTCAAAATTCCAAACAGCCATAAAAGCAATAAGGTTTTTTGCGTCGTCTCTAAATTCAAAGATCTCATACCTTGGGTCTTGAAGCAATTTTTCTTGATTTTCATAAGTTCGATATTCAGTTTCAGGGAAAGATTCTTGCATCAAATTAAAAACATCTTCGAAGTTTATTTTGTTCATATTTAATTTCTCCCATATAACAATAAATTTATGAATTATACTGTGTTTTTGACTCTAAAAGCTGTAAAAAATGATGATTTTTTATGATCGATATGATATAATCCACAATAGTACATTTTGGTTTCGGAAACAACTGCCAGAATTTTTGATTTTCTTGGTTTTTGCAATACGAGTGAAAATTGGTCCCAAAATAATTGCAAATTTAGAACAAATTGCAATAAATAATGAATGAGGTGTAGCATATGAGTTTTTTGAAGTATTTATTTGGAAATTATAGCAAACGCGAGCTACGCAGAATCAAGCCGATATGCGATGCCGTCCTTGCTCTTGAAAGCAAGTATCTCAATATGTCAGACGAAGAACTTGCTTCGCAGACGGTAGTGTTGAAGGAACGCCTAAAAAACGGTGAAACTACGGATGATATTTTACCTGACGCATTTGCGGTTTGTCGCGAAGCTTCAGATAGAGTGCTTGGTATGCGGCATTTCCCTGTTCAAATTATCGGTGGTACAGTGCTCCATCAGGGCCGTATTAGCGAAATGATGACAGGTGAAGGAAAAACTTTGGTCGAGACTTTGCCGGCATATTTGAATGCGCTTACGGGGAAGGGTGTTCACATTGTTACGGTTAATGATTACTTAGCCAAGCGTGACTCTGAATGGATGGGTAAGCTTTATAGATTTTTAGGCCTAACCGTGGGACTAATCACAAATGACTGTTCAAAACGCCAAAGAGCCGCCGCATACGCCGCGGATATCACTTATGGCACGAACAATGAATTTGGGTTCGATTACTTGCGCGACAATATGGTGACAAGTAATCGTTCTAAGGTTCAGCGTGGACATAATTTTGCGATAGTAGATGAAGTTGACTCAATTTTGATCGACGAAGCTCGTACACCGCTAATAATTTCTGGTGAAGGCGAAAAATCAACCGAACTTTATACTATTGCTGATAAATTCGCAAAAGGTCTTTCTATGTTGAAAGTTGCGGAAATCAATAATAAAGAGGACAACGAACAATTGTTCCAAGATTACGACTATGTCGTTGACGAGAAGTCAAAAACTGCTAGTCTTACAAAATCGGGAGTTGAGAAAGCTGAACAGTATTTCAATATCGAAAATTTAACCGATCCTGACCATTTGACGC
>CAZDOV010000188.1:0-1780 GCA_964507135.1 uncultured Eubacteriales bacterium
GGTGGAAGCAGTATTTCTTTTTATGATTATTTCTTTTTCTCCATCGTGATTTTGAGTAAAGACAGCTAATTTTGAAATGATAAATTCTTCCAGTATAAATCCGGGAGCTGTTGAAGATTCTATACAATTGTGAGGGTTTTGCAATAAATTGTAGTCTTCCAAAAGTAAAAGCAATTCATTTCCGTAAACTTTTAAAATGGTGGTAATATATTCTCGAATTTTAGTTTGAACATACCTTAATTTTTCACAATATCTCATAATTTCGTTTCCCCTTCAAGCGATTTTAAAACAGCTATACCAATTGCTTTTCCCAACAAACAAGGAACAGCATTACCGATTTGAACCAATTGCCATTTTTTCGTTCCTTGGAAAATGAAATCATCAGGGAAAGATTGTAGGGCTGCAAGTTCTCTGGGGGTAAGCACTCTTGGTAATTTAGGGTGTATATTTACGCCACCATGATTTTCCTTAACAGTACAAGAAGGTTTATCCCAAGGTGATTTTTTCCAAGCGTCTGAATAATTAGCATATAGACTTTGTCCCTCTGGTAAAGATTTGATTTGCTCAATCATTTTATCTGAATGTCGAGTGAATATGTGGTTGATATGTTTGTTTTCGGGAATAGCCATAAAACGCTTAATTCCTTCTCCCAAAGTAACATAATTTTCAGATGAAAATATCGCTTTAGGATGATAATTTGTTAAACCGTGTCTATTTCCTATGAAAATCACCCTTTTTCTGATCTGTGGAACACCATAATCCGCACTATTAAGAACTGTCACATTAATATCGTAGCCGGCTTCTTTGTAATCACTTATGATTTTTGCTTCGACCTTACCATTAAGCATTGAGCGTAAACCTTCAACGTTTTCCATTACAACAAAATCAGGTTGAACATTTTTCACTATCTCAAGCATTTCCAAATATAAGTTGTTTCTAGGGTCGGTAATGACTCTATGTCCTGCCATACTAAAACCTTGGCAAGGAAAGCCACCGACTATCAAATGTATGTGCTTATCCTTTACGGAAGAATAAAGATTTTGCTTGACACTTTCTTCTCTGATATCTCTTGTTTCAACAACTTCGTCAAAGCCTTTTTGCTCAATAAAATTGTATTTATATGTAGACACCGCTTCGGGCATAATCTCAACATTTCCAACGGGTGTAAATCCTGCCATCGTAAGACCGCAGCTTAAACCACCGGCTCCTGCAAATAAATCTATAAAATTATATCCGTTTCTATATTCTTTATTTGACCATCCGTCAAAAACCCACTTATCAGAAATATCCACCCAATTGACTTCATCTGTTTGGCTTTCAATAATAGTTTCATTAAATATATTTTCTTTTTCAGGGTTAAGGTCTGATATCAGCCATTTCTCGTATGCTTTTTTTGTGATACGGTATCGGCCACCGACTTTATCTGCTTTTAATTTACCCGTAGCTATATGTCTGCGAATCGTTTTTTGACTTTGGTTGGACATTTCGGATACTTCTGCTATAGAATAAAAAGACATATATAACTCTCCAAAACAAATTATGTGTCCATTATACATGTTTTTTATCTACCTGTCAATATCTGTATAAACTTTTTTTAAAAGGGGTGTATAAATTCTCATACATAATGAGACAAAAGCGAAAATGCCGCAACCAGAAACGCGCTCCATAGTGGAATTCTATGTATTATAAGTCTGAAAACTTGAATATAGGAAAAATTGCAGTCGCTATTTGGTGCGGGTAACAGGACTTGAACCTGCACAGCCTTGCGACCATTAGAACC
>CAZDOV010000189.1:0-1752 GCA_964507135.1 uncultured Eubacteriales bacterium
CAAGGCCGTTTCTGCCAAAGAACAAAAGCGTGGGAACGGACATGACCTCATATTTCGCGGCAATATCAGGGTATAAATCTATATCAATTTTAACAAATCTCACAAGCCCCTCGTATTGTTCCATCACGCTGTCCAAAATCGGCGACAGCATTTTGCAAGGAGCGCACCACGATGCAAAAAAATCAATAACCATCGGCATAGAATAGGATTTCATTTCCTCTTCAAAATTTTCCACATCAAAAACATCTTTTTTGCTGGCGATTATCCCCATAAACAAAACCTCTTTTCACAAAATAAAATATAAAAACGAAATTACGATTATTTATTATCAAATATCGAAAATTAATTCAATAGCGGTTTGCAAATCACGCAATCTCCCTGAATTTTTTCAAACTTTGACGGAATAATTTTCCCTCTTAAATCCTGGCTGCATTTGGCCCTTACGGAGATATATTCTTTTGCGTAACCTTCATAGAATCCGTCTTTACTCACCGTTTCATAAAGCACATCGAATGTTTCTCCGGAAAATGAATTCAAAACATCTTGACGGATTTTGCCGGAAAATTCCATAGCTTTTTTTGCTCGTTCAAATTTTGTTTTTTTCTCAATCTGGTTTTCGAATTTTTCAGCTAAGGTGCCGGGGCGCACTGAATACGGGAAAACGTGAACTTTCAAAAATCCAACATCATTCAAAATGCTCAGTGAATCTTCGAAATCCTCCTGATTTTCCCCAGGGAATCCGACCATTAAATCCGTCGTAAACGTCGGCTTTTTGAAATATTTTCTAATTATTGCAACAACATCCATATATTCTTCACGAGTATACCTGCGCCTCATACTTTTTAAAATTCTATTTGAGCCACTTTGGAGCGCCAAGTGGAATTGCTGACACAATTTTGGTTGATTTGCAAGCCTGCAAAGAATATCTTCAGTCATCAAATCCGGCTCAAGAGACCCCAGCCTCACTCGTTTAATACCTTCAATCGCACAAACTGCCTCAACGGCGTCAGCAATGTTTTTTTGGATATCCATACCATATGACGAAAGATTTATCCCGACTAAAACTATTTCTTTATATCCGCTTTTTGCAAACAAACTAGCATCCTTAGCGATGCTTTCGAGGCTTTTTGATCTAACTCTTCCGCGAGCGTACGGAATTATACAGTAACTACAAAATCGATTACATCCATCTTCTATCTTCAAAAAAGCCCTCGAACGATTGGGCTTACAGTTTATTGCATTGTCCTGGAAATTTTTCAAATCAAATATATTGCTTACGTTAAAAATAGGTTTTTTATTATTTAAATACGTTGCGATTACACCGGGGATATCATCTTTTTCTTTGTTGCCAATAATTATGTCCGCGCCGAAAATAAGCCGAGCGTCCGTAGGATCTGCCTGGGGGAAACACCCAGTAAGGGCCATCACGCAATTTCTGTTTTTTGCCCTAACTTTGTTAACCGCTTGGCGAACCTTGCGAACACTTTCGGACGTAACAGCGCATGAATTTATAATTACGATATCCGCCGTCTGAAAATTTTCGCATAAAACATACCCGCATTTACGCATAGCAAAGAGAATGTCCTCGGACTCGCATTGATTCACTTTACACCCAAAAGTCAAAATAAAAAAAGTCATAAAAACTCCAAAAAAGTCATAAAAAAGTAACAGCTCCCCCTCGGGAGCATACTACAAAATTGGTGGACGTTAACGGACTCGAACCGCTGACCCTTCGCACGTCAAGCGAATGCT
>CAZDOV010000190.1:0-1748 GCA_964507135.1 uncultured Eubacteriales bacterium
GTGAAGGGACTTGAACCCCCGACCTATTGATTACAAATCAATTGCTCTACCAACTGAGCTACACCAGCGGATGCATATCTCTCACATTTGTAAGCATATCATTTATCAAAACAGATGTCAACACCCAAAAAGTAATTTATTTTTGAGTTAAAATATATAGGACGAATTTAATAATTTATGTAAAATTACAAAAAAGGAGGCGTGCATAATAAATTATATCGCAAAACCGATAAATTATAGGGAAAGTGTTGGTATTGACGTTTCGGAGGTTCAAGGAAAAATCAACTGGAAAAGCGTACCGCTAAGAAACATAAAATTTGCTATGATTAGAGCATCATATGACTTAACGGGGATTGATTCTGAATTCAATTCAAACATGAAAAATATTTCTGCTACGGAAATATTCCCCGGAGCATACCATCAATCTTCTGCCGATAGCGTAGCGGATGCCATAAATGAAGCCAAAGCGTTTTTGAAAGTAGTAGCACCGCATAAATTTTATTATCCATTAGCGCTTAAGTACAGAAACGAAAGAGCGATGCAAATTGGGAAGTCTTTTGTTACAGATATAATTTTGGCATTTTTAAATACAATAAAGAAATCAAAGTATTACGCAATTCTTTATGCTGACGTAAATTGGTTGCAAGAACACGTGAATTTGAACAGGATCCAAGATGTTGATATATGGATTTCCGATTTGAGCCTTGAACCGAAAATATATCCTTCTTACGAAAAAAATGTGACTCTCTGGCAGTATTCAAACAAGGGCAAAGTCCCTGGTATAAACGGAGACACAAACCTTAATATCTCTTATGTTGATTATCCTTCAATTTTAGAAAAAAGGGGCCTGAATAATTTGAACAATAACGGAGAAAGACCTTCATTTGCCACTCCAATGGCCAAAGATGAGTGCAAACCTGTTTTTTATACAGTTGCTAAAGGCGACACTTTAAGAAGCATTGCGCAGAAAACTTTAGGGGACCAGAATGAATATGGTGCTATAATGGAACTTAATGGTTTAGTCAAGCCAATTATATACCCGGGTCAAACGCTGAGAATTCCGAACTGTAATGAAAAAAACGACGAAAAAAACGTGATGCTTTATCGCGTTAAGCAAGGCGACACCCTTTGGAAAATTTCAGAAAAACATTTGGGATACGGCCCAAGGTATAGCGAAATTATGTCTGCAAACGGCCTTACAACGGATATGATATATCCGGGGCAGATTTTAAAAATCCCGATAAATAAACCTATGGGTCCGACGCGATATGTTGTCAAGCAAGGCGATACTCTTTGGGGAATTGCGCAAAATTTGCTTGGAGATGGCAATCGATATACCGAAATAATGGCGCTAAACAATCTAAAAAACGGTAGCCTCCGTGTCGGGCAATCTCTAGTCATCCCTCAAAAGTAGTTCAGATGAGTTGTTCAAAAATTTTTATAAAGAGAATTACAAATTTACCACACCATAAAAATGTTGCGCTCAAAAAGTTTTGCTTCGCAAGGCTTTTTGAGCTAAATTTATAAATTTTTGCAAAAACGCTTGACATTATATATATATATATATATATAATTGTTCTCGAAATGCATTTCAAAAAGCGTAGCTTTCTGAGAATTACCTCCAAATTTTTAATTACCAAAGAAAGGGTGGTTATCATGGGTCTAGTGACGGAAAAAACTATAAAAGGTTATTTTAAAATGATGGCGGATTATGGGGAGGAACTGACGAAAACCCTGCAAACCGATCG
>CAZDOV010000191.1:0-1739 GCA_964507135.1 uncultured Eubacteriales bacterium
GTGATAATAAGGATATAAAAGCCGTATATATCACGAGTCCCGATTATTATGGGATTTTGCAAGATATAAAAGCTATAGCAAGTGTCTGCAGAAAACGCAAAATTCCTCTAATGGTAGATAATGCTCATGGCTCTCATTTGAAATTTGTTGGGAAAGGCCTGCATCCTATTGACCAAGGCGCAACGATGTCCGCAGATTCTGCGCATAAAACCTTGCCGGTCCTAACCGGAGGAGCATGGCTTCATATTAATGACGAAAAATTTTGCTCAGAAGCAAAGAACGCGATGGCTTTATTTGGCTCAACAAGCCCTTCATATTCAATTATGGCTTCAATGGATGTATGCCAAAATTGGCTCGGGATATGGGGAGTATCTAAATTTAAAGAAACAGCAGAAAATGTTACTAAAATACGAGAACTTGCAAAAGAAGTTGGTATATACATTCCTGATGAAAGTATTTCCGACCCGTGCAGGATAACCCTTGGAGTTTGGAAAATTGGCATGACCGGGGAAGAATTCAGAAATCACCTTTATAAATTCAAAATTGAGCCAGAGTTTTGCGACAAAAATTACGTTGTTCTCATTCCAGCGCCGTTCAATATGAAAATTGATTGGTCTAGGTTGAAATCTGCAATAAACAAGCTGAAAAAAATGGATTTGAAATCTATCAAAAGCGAGTTCAGAAGTTTTGGTTTGCCGGAAATTTCTATGTCGCTCCGCGAAGCTATGCTGAGCGAAACCAAGTGTGTTGGCATTGAAAATGCAGCGGGGAATATAGCCGCCGAAATAGCGTGCCCTTGCCCTCCAGGTGTTCCGATCGTTATGCCAGGGGAAAATATCGGAGAATTTGAAAAAAATCTACTCATGAATTATGGTGTTTCTAAGATAAATGTGGTAAAATAACATGCATAAATTCTTTTTAAGTTTGATAATAGTATATTTTTGAGCAGGGAGCATATCTCATGAAATTGGTAATGGCAATAATGAGCAAAGATGATGCGTCGGTAGTTATGGACGCTTTGACGGAAGAAAGCTTTCAGGTTACCAAAATGGCTTCTACCGGAGGATTTTTAAAGTCGGGAAATACTACTCTGATAATTGGTGTTGAAGATGATAAGATCGACGATGTGATTGACATAGTTTCAAAGTATAGCAGCAAGCGCAAGCAAATGGTCACTAATACGTTGCATTCGTATTTTGACTCGTTCTCTCATGCCCCTTTTGAAGTCACTGTTGGAGGTGCGATAATTTTCGTTCTCAATGTTGATAGATTCGAAAAAGTTTGAGTTATGAAAGATATTGTAAAGGGTACTCATTTTAGTCAGTTGCTTCAGCTTGCAAAGGATGCTAGGCTTCCTCATGCGATTTTGCTTGAAAGCTCCGATATGGGAAATACGCTTGAATTTGCACTATTTGTAGCAAAAACAGTGTTGTGTGACAGTGTGAGCGGTGACAAACCCTGTGACAGATGTAGCAATTGCATTAAAGTTAGCAAAAAATCTCACACGGATTTAATGATAATAGGTAACGAGAAAGTGGAGTCTAAAAAAGCAGGAACCGAGAAATTAGAAATCGAAAAAAGCTGTACGTCAATTAAAGTTGAAACTGTGCGAAAAATTCGCGAAGATGCTCAGATTGCTTCCTGTGAAGGCAAATGTAAATTTTATATAATCAGCGGTGCGGATAATATGACCGTTCAGGCTCAAAATGCTCTCATAAAAACTTTGGAAGAACCGCCTG
>CAZDOV010000192.1:0-1738 GCA_964507135.1 uncultured Eubacteriales bacterium
GGCACACCAAGCTATACAAAATAAACTTAAAAAAGCAAAAATCAATACGACCAGAAAATTAATTACCCATTTTGACATTTTTAAAACAATATCGAATTCCTCCCTGAAAAGGTGTCAGAAAATCACAATTCAATTATGCTGAACCCTGCAGCCCTTATAAGCCTATTGTAAATAGCAAGACTCATTTCATCGCACTTTACATAATGAGCGTATATTTTACTCGAATTCAACTCATCACATTTTCGAAGTGCACCGAATAAATTGCATGCTTGGTCAGAAGTGGCAGATATACTTCCGTAAGATATATACGGTACTTTCACAAAAGGTATGTCTTCGTCAAAGCAAAGTGCAGCTACATTTTGGCCCATGTTAGAATTCACAAACTCGGCATATTTTTCAGAGGAACCTGTAACTACCGTAACTGGGGTCTGAGGTGAATAGTGCTTATATTTCATACCGGGTGAAAGGACTTTTTGATCTTTTTGAAATTTTTCGTAAACAAATTTGTCTACTTCTACCTCACCTATAATTTTTTTAATTTCTTCGGCGCTAACTCTACCAGGGCGGAGAATTTTTGGGACATTAGAAATGAACGACACCACGGTGGACTCTAACCCTATTTCGCAATCACCGCCATCAATTACAGCATCTATTTTGCCATTTAGGTCAGCTACAACGTGTTCAAATTTCGTCGGGCTAGGCTTCCCAGAAATATTAGCCGATGGAGCAACTAGCGGAACTCCGGCCATAGATATAACTTTTTGAGCGATCACATTTGCCGGACATCTAACAGCCACGGAATCCATTCCTCCCGTAACCTCAAGTGGGATATCTTTATTTTTCGGAAGTATTACGGTAAGTGGGCCAGGCCAAAATTTTTTAGTAAGTTTTTTAGCTGGTTCAGAAAATTCAGAAACAACACCATATATTTCTTCCGGACTCGATATATGTACAATAAGAGGATTGTCAAGCGGCCGACCTTTTGCTTTGAAAATATTTTCTATTGCTTTGATGTTGTAAGCACTTGCCGCAAGCCCATAAACTGTTTCAGTTGGTATTGCTACAATCCCTCCACTTTTAAGTATTTTTGCTGCATCAGCAATCTGGTTTTTTCCAAAAAATTTTGTTTCCAAAAAATTACCCTCTTAAAAATTTATTTCTAAAATTTTTTATTTCGAGTTGTTTCAAGATTCATTGCCAGAAAGTTTTGCTGCACGGTCTGCAGTTATCAGCGCATCTATGATTTCGTCAAGATCTCCGTTCAAAGCGTCTTCCAGACGATAAAGGGTCAAACCTATCCTATGGTCAGTAATGCGGCTTTGCGGATAATTATAAGTCCGGATGCGTTCAGATCTATCACCGGTCCCAACCTGTAAGCGCCTTTCTTCGGCCACGGCCGATTCCTGTTCGGCGCGTTTAGCTTCAAGGAGCCTAGATTTCAGGACTTTCATAGCTTTATCCTTATTTTTATATTGACTGCGTTCATCTTGACACTCCACAATTACACCCGTTGGAATATGCGTGATTCTAATTGCAGATTCAGTCTTATTAACGTGCTGTCCGCCTGCCCCTCCAGCTCTGTACGTATCTATCTGAAGGTCGGCAGGATTTATATCAATCTCAACGTCATCAGCTTCCGGCAAAACCGCAACAGTAACTGTAGAAGTATGTACCCTACCCTGCGCTTCCGTGTCGGGCACTCTTTGTACTCTGTGGACACCGCTCTCAAATTTAAATC
>CAZDOV010000193.1:0-1712 GCA_964507135.1 uncultured Eubacteriales bacterium
GTGATTTTGCGGTTCCTGCTATCTACTAAATTTTTATTCGGCAAGACAATGTTTGCTCTAGTTCGCTAAGTCGAGCATATAACGCTGTATTCTTGATGAGCGATGGTGAATTTTCGCAAAACTCTCGGCGATTATTCTGAAGCTATCGTTCACGCGTGCGTTCTAAATTTTCTTTAGCATTTAATTTTTGCTTCTTTTGGATAAGAACCGAACATTAGAACCTAAAATGGTTTTGCAAAAGATAAATTTAAGTACGTTACCTCTATATTTCAACTTTCACTCGGTGCGTTTATAGCTCGACAGCAAAAAGGTGCATGCAGCGCCAATAAAATGGCGTTGCAAGATTTTATAATTATCCTTTCATGTTTCGATTAATGTAAAACTGGGGGCTGAAGATTAGTTTTTGGGCATAACTACGCTTCGGCCCCTGGAAAAATGGTTTGTAGTTAACACCTCTATGGCCAAATCAGAGGGTTTTTATAATATATGTGATAAGTTCGAAATTTTATGTTAAGGTAAGTCTAGTAAATTGGCCGTTGAAGGCGCATTTTTGGTAGTAGACACCTTGTGTGCGGGAGATTTCGAAGATTCTGTCAGGGCGCCGCTCAGGTCACAAATAGCCAGGGGCCCTCCCACTGCAGCGCCAACCGCAGCCATAGTACCAACACCTCGTTTAAAAGATGTTTTGCAAGCTTTCCATAGTTGGTTTTGTAAACCGTCTGGGGACTCACACATGTCACCCATATCTAAAGCAAGTTTTAATATGAAATCTACTACTCCAACGAAAGCTCCGGCACTTACTCCACATCCCAAGCCAATTTCCAGGCTGTTTCCTAAACCGTATTTAGCTTTTTCCCATCCGCCGCCACCGCTGATTTTTTCAAGCTCCGATTCAGAGGCCTTTTCAATGAGTTTTTCGCGCTCCTCTGTTGGCAATTTGTTTATTTCCGCGTTCATACTATCAGCAAAAGTCTTTTTGAATACTTCGAGTTGCTCGTCAGTTACTTCTAAACCAACCGATCTGAATATCTTTTTCATTTCTGCAGAGTCAGTCGCTGTGAAAATTCTTTTTAAGTTTTCCTTATCGGACATAAAATCGTCCACTGCCTTGTTTAATATTTCCTCTCTTGTTTCTGCTGTTTTACTCATCGATTCCTCTTTCGTTTTTGCTATTTCATTTGACATAAAATCAGTCCTTTCTCCACTAAATTTTTAAAGTTAGAGCAAATAAGCTTGTTCACCTGAAATACGCTCTGGTAAAATTATATATATATATATATATATATATTGTCAAGTATTTTTAAGATTTTTTATAACTTTTTCGCAAAAATAAAGCCTGCAGTCAAAACTGTAGGCAAAAGCGGTAATTGACATATGAAAAAATCCCCGCGCTATAAAATCAAGTAACGCGAGCGATTTAGCGAACTGCTCTGACTTACAAAAGTCGGAGCAGTTCATTCACAAATCATTGGCCCTAAACATGGAATATCCCTCGTAATAGTAACTATGGTCAATGCCTTTCATATAAACTTCCCGGTTATTGATTTTATCGGTCAACGCTTGTTTTAATATGTGCTTAATTTCAATATCTTTAACCGGGCTACGCTCCATAGCCGAAAGATAATCTTCTTTGTCAACCAAACTCCAATCGACAACTTGACCCAATTCTTTTTTCAAAATCAAATCAAGCCAAATTCTCGTGCTTCTGCCAT
>CAZDOV010000194.1:0-1702 GCA_964507135.1 uncultured Eubacteriales bacterium
AGCCATACGAAGTACTGGAAAAAGCGACAATTCCTACGGTACACTGCAAATTCTTAGCCCTATCCTTACAGATGAGAGGGGTCAGTATTCTAGTGGTGAAATTAAACTAGAGCATCCAAAAAAGAATGAAGAAAAAAAGATGGTGAATGCTGTGTAATTTTGTAATAATTTTAATTTTGTTATAAATGTAAAAGCGAATTCAAGATGCGACCAAAAATGTTTGGCACTAAGGGTTCGCTTTTATTTTTAAGAAGAATTGATTAAAAGCGATTCAGGGAAAATCCGTTTATACACTATGTTAAAAGACCGTTTCAAAGAATTAGGCGACCTACTCAAACCTAAAAAACTTACAGAAGTAAAATTTTCGGGTGAATTATTTAGGAATTTCCGGTCTATATACGACCAATTTAATACAGGAACCATGGCTTTATCACTGGAAACAGGCCACCCTTCAATTGGATTTGTCCGCTAATGTGGTGCTTCTACTGCGCTTGCACAGAGACTTTAATGGGATTACGATGGATTGACCTATTTATAAAATAATTATTGATAGTCTCAAAACGTCGGTATACTCGTTTGCTCTCGCAAGCAGCCTCGAACACGTCAAAGAGCTGTGTGGAGTTGTTTTATTTTCATAATTATTTGTAAATTGCGCACATTTTTTCAAAAAACGCTTGACAATATATATATATATATAATTTTCTCGAAATGCATTTCAAGGATAATTTTTTGTTTTGATTGATTGTTCAAAATTTTTTATGAAGGAAGAGGTTGATATTTATGGGAATCACAGATACAATTAATTCGAAGAAACTTATCAGTTTACTAAAAAAGAGAATCATTGATAAACTTAAGGGCTGCACAATATGCTATTGCGATTGGTCACCCAAAAATGTAGAATACACAGTCGCTAGTACAAGAAGACCTGACGCACCTGAAATTACGGTTACTGTCACTCCTAAAACAATGCAATTGAGTCCTAAATTATGTTCTGACATAGCAGATAAAGTACTAACCTCAGAACACAAGTGGAGTTTAGACCCAGATAATCTACAAATCACACACACTTTTAACGATGACAACAGTCTAAAAGTAACGGTAAAGTAAGTCAGATGACTCCCTCAACAAACTCAAATATACGAGCCAATGAAAAAAGCTCTGTAAAATGAAAGACAACAAGGTCTTCTATGGTAAAATATAAAAAATCATAGGAGGCCTTAAATTAATTATAGCGAACAGAAGAGCGTGTGAAAAATTTTCTGTAAATTCAGATCTTCTACGTTAACTGACGTGGCGTGATAGCATTTTTCTGTCGTCATGCCTAGTCTATTTTACAGAGCTTTTTTCATTGGCTCATAAACCTCCGAAATTTCCGAGGCTGTTGTTAATTATTTGTCTATTTTCTTTTTTTCATTTTCCATTGCACGTAGTTTAATCAAAAGTTCATCACGTTCTCTGGTCAAATCGCAAACCATTTTGTTTAATCTGTTTAGTTCTCCTTGATTTTCCTCAGAAATGTGCCGCATTCGATCATTAGCCGCTTCAGCCGCTTTAAGATGCTCATTTAATTCCGTAATTCTTTTTTCCCAGTCAACATTACTTGGTGGAGGAAGCTCATGAATCTTAATATCGTTTATTCTGCGCAATCTTTCTTTCCAATCGTCATTATCATGAATTTCTGGAATTTTTATAGCATCTAAAT
>CAZDOV010000195.1:0-1671 GCA_964507135.1 uncultured Eubacteriales bacterium
GGTATTCATCGAATGCGCTGTAGTACGCATTTCTGTCTGAAATCTTAATATCAATAGGAGGAAATCCCGCTTTCATTAATTCTAAATTGACAAGTAATCTACCTGTACGGCCGTTGCCGTCTATAAATGGATGTATGCTTTCAAATTCAATGTGAAATTTAGCAAGTTTTGTGATGATATGTTCAGTGCTTTTTGAAAAATTTGAAAGAAGTTCTTCCATTTTTTCAGCAATAAGGTATGGCTTTGAAGTTTCGTGTGCAGCGCCCATAATCTTAACTGGAATGCGGCGATAAACGCCTCTGTCTTCGCGTTTATCAGCAAGAACCAAATAGTGTATTTGCTTTATTATACCTTCAGAAATTAATACTTTATCTCTGACGAGTTCGGTTACATAATCAAAAGCTTCTTTGTGCCCTACAGCTTCCATGTGGTCTCTTAATGGCTTTTGATCTATCGTCAACCCTCGAAGTACCATATCAGTTTCTCTGAGTGTTAGGGTGTTTCCTTCTATAGCATTAGAATTATATGTATATTCAACGGCGAATTCCTCTCTTAATCTTGAAAGCTCTCCTTCGGTCAAGGGACGTGCATTATCAAGTTTTTTCTTTTTTTCATTGATGATTGGAATTAGACTTACAGATTTTTTGTATCTTCTGTCAGACGGTTTTTTTGCGTTAGTCGGTATTTTCCATATGCGACCTTCACGACATATTCCTGGTATTTTATTTTCAGAACACAAAACGCGAATGCGTCTGTCGGAAACGCCCCACTTTTCCGCTGCTTCTTTAACTGTCATAAACATAATCCTGGCCTCCTTTATAAAAATAGTATAAACTATTTTCGGAACAATGCCAAGCCTTACGGAATAACACGAGCGTGTTATTGGAACAATGCTAGATTGGATAATCAAGAGCTATCTTTCGCTATATACAAACTTAGCATCTTTAAACGTAAGTTCTTGTTCAAGTGACCGTTCGTCCTCAAAAGATATACCGTCCGTAATTTTTATCATTTGTTTGATGTTTTCATAACTAGCTTGAGCGCTACTGGAACCTTTATTTCGTTTTCAAAATTAAATTTCAAAAATCAAATCCCTCTTTTCCACTTTTGTCAAGTGGACTTAAAAATAAGCCTTACTACACAGCAGATTTTATCAAAAAATTTATTTGATGTTGCCCTTTTGATTTTTTATATTAAAAGATTAATAATTTGCATAAGAATTTTACTTGAAAAATATTTTAAAACTAAGTATAATAAATATAAAAAATAACAAAAGGAAGGGCTTTGATATGATATCAGTTATACACAGCATGGGGATTAATGGCATTGAAGCTTTTTGCGTTGAAATCGAATCTGATGTATCTCAAGGTATGCCCGCGTGTGACATTGTAGGGCTTCCTGACGCTGCAGTAAAAGAATCTAAAAATCGCGTGCGTTCAGTGCTAAAAAGCTGCGGATTTAGTTTTCCGCTCGCAAGAATAACTATAAATTTAGCACCTGCAAACATTAAAAAAACCGGGTCAATGTACGACCTACCTATACTGCTTTCAATATTAAATTCAAGCGGGCAGCTGTCAAATTTGCCTTCGGATTCCGTGTTTATAGGGGAGCTTTCGCTGAGCGGCGAGGTTTGCCCTATTCACGGCGTATTGCCAATGACAATACACGCTA
>CAZDOV010000196.1:0-1663 GCA_964507135.1 uncultured Eubacteriales bacterium
ATGTTGTTTGTTGTATATATAAAAAAGCCAAAAAACCAAAAGCCCAACAAAATCGCAAGATTTAAGCTTGAAAACGCTAATCTAGCGTGTTCCAAAATCAATCTCGACGATTCCGCGCGACAAATAACAATCTAATCAGGGACAGCAACGCTGTAAAAGTCGAAGCTAAATACGTCATTGCGGCTGCAGTTAAAACTTTCTTTGCGCCTTTAAGTTCATCCGGATCCAGTATTCCACCATCGCTAAGGGCTTTGAGGGCTCGCCTGCTGGCATCAAATTCAACAGGAAGCGTTACCACCTCAAATAGCACTGCTATCGCAAACAGCATTATCCCCAAATTAATCATAAAACTATATCTGGTTGGAAGTAAAAATCCTATAAACACCAGCGGCATTGCTAACTGTGAGCTGAGTTGAGTTATCGGGACCAGAAAATGCCTAACTCTGAGAGGAAAATAATTCCGTGCATCCTGAGTGGCATGACCGCATTCGTGAGCCGCAACACTCACCGCAGCTAAGCTAGAATTTGAATAAACTGCGTCTGATAAATACACTCCCTTAGTTCGTGAATCATAATAATCTGAAAAGTACCCGGAGGTTTCATTCACGCTTACGCCATCTACGTGATTCCAGCTCAGCACTTCGTGCGCCGCTTCGCGACCCGTTAACATTCGCGTGCAGCTGATTTTAGAGTACTTTTTAAATGCGTGTTTGACTTTAAATTGCGCATATAACGTCACTGTTAGAGAGATTATTAAAAACAGAAAGTAGCTCGGATCACCATAATACCAATACATAAAAATTATCTCCTATTCAAAAATTGGGTGTTTATCGCTTACTTTTTGATTATACTACTACGCCACAATAACAGCAACCGAATCTTTGTTTTAGTTTACGCAAAAATATATTAGCGGCTTTTAGTACGGGCCTTATGATGGTTCACAAAATTTTTGTATTTGCTTTTGATTGTGTTCGTTATTATTCATAGGTTAGTTTGACATTATTTTTTAACTATTGTTGGGCTCGGTGGGATCTAATCAAATAGTGTTACAGAACCAGGATTGTCGAATGCGTCGAAACACATCATTATTTGTTCTGGGGTGCATTTTCGTGTAGCAAGATTTTTAGGCAGCTCATTTTTGTTAAAAAAAGCTATTCCTGTTGTTTCAATATTGCTTTCAAAGCTGCCGCTTATGTATTTGCACAATACAAAAGCCTTAACAACACCATACACATAGTTTGTTACATTGTGCTTTCTCCAGTCGTGAACTGCAATTAGTTTTTCTGCTGACACATTCAGTCCGGTTTCTTCTTTAACTTCCTTTATGGTGTTAGAAGCAATGGATTGGTCAACATCGCACCAACCGCCGGGCAAGGACCAGGTACCGTCGTTTTCGTGAACAAGTAAAATTTTTCCATCAATAAAAACTGCTCCTCTTGTATCAACTTTCGGTGTTTGATATCCTGTTTCATTACAAAACAAATCGTATATTTTATTCATAGGAATGTCTGTTTTAGTAGAAATCATTTCAGCAGAAATTTTTCTTAATTCTTCATATCGCTCTTTATCATATTTATCTCTTCCAAATTGAAGCCCTGCCTGCGCGATGCTTTGAATACGGATTGCAAAATCAAGCCATTTATCATTCATATGTTTATCCTCC
>CAZDOV010000197.1:0-1657 GCA_964507135.1 uncultured Eubacteriales bacterium
GGATAAAAATAGCGCTGCTTTGCCTTCTGACGATAAAAAAGCTTCAGAAGAAACCAGCGATAGTGTTGACAATAATTGTGAGGTCTCTGAAAGCGGTTCGGATGCTATTTCTGAACAAGCTGCTAAAATAATTGAACAAATTTAGGTTTTTTCAATTGGTTTCGTGCACAAAAAGTCACCCCTTGGCATAAAATTAAACAGTGTGATTCATTTTGAACTGTTACTTTGAGCACAGGGAGTGATTTTTTTGTTTTTTAGTTTGCTAGGGATTTTATCTAGTGTGCCGTTCATTATTTTACATGCAATTTCGGCAAATTCGTTCCCAAAACCGCTTTCAAAAAAAGAAGAACAAAAATGCATAGATATGCTAAAAAATCATGAACTCGAAGCAAAAAACAAATTGATTGAGCATAATCTCAGGCTTGTTGCTCACATAGTTAAAAAATACTATTCAGGGAAAAGCGACCCCGATGATTTAATTTCAATCGGAACGATTGGACTAATTAAAGCCGTAAATAGTTTTGATCCGCAAAAAGGGATTAAACTTTCGAGTTATGCCTCAAGATGCATTGAAAACGAAATTTTGATGTACTTTAGAAGTTCAAAAAAATCTTCGTTGGACGTTTCTATAAATGACCCTATAGAAACTGACAAAAACGGCAACACTTTGACCATTATCGACACTATCAAGGAAGAGGATACATCGCTCGAAAAAATTTGTACAAAAATAAATGTGCAAAAACTCGGAACATACCTCGTGAAAAATTTAACACCACGCGAAAGAATAATAATATGCATGCGCTATGGCATTTGCGGTTTTTTCCCTCTCCCTCAGAGGGAAATCGCCAAAAAGCTGAAAATTTCCCGTTCATATGTTTCAAGAATTGAAAAGAAAGCTATTCAAACGCTCAAGGAATCATTCGCTTAAAATCACGCGAATGTGTGATGTTTAAACTTATGTGAAAAATCGCGCCGAAAACAATATGCTTCATTTACGTTTTTCGGTTGTGCTAGATTCCCGTGATTCCAAGGTTTTTATGATACCATTCATAGAATTGGTAACAATTTTAAGGGTTTTGTTATAATATTTAACCAGTTCGTCAGCTGCATCGTCTCTTGCTTTTGCATAACCGCTTTTTTTCTTGTCAAATGTTTTCTTAAACGGTTTTGATATATAGTCGTCAAAAGTGTCGTCATCTGTTAACATGTGATAAAGGTTTCCGCTTGTAAAGTGTTGTACTTTATCGTCGTCTTTGTATATCCACTTGAAGGAAGTCGTGACTGGTGCTCCATAGAGGTTTTTGAATTGTCTAACAAAGTAAGCGTCGATTTCTCCATTTAGGTTTTTATACCATTTTTTTAAACCGCTGCTAGTTTCCAGGGTCCCATCGTACGCGTTTGAGAATTTATTTTTCATCTCCTTTGTGAGGTGAGGGATCCATTTATTCGCACCGTCTTGTGAGGCCCAGTCTTCGCTATTTAACGCTTTCTTTTCAATAGAATCACGAAATGTGTTCCAGTCTAAATCTTTTTCTAGCTCAGCTTTTAATTTCTCATAAAAATTTTTAATAGTTTCGATTTTTTTGTTAATTTTGGCGTCAATTTTTTCTTTCACAATTTTCACCTTCTAAAGAATATCTTCTTCATTTAAATTTGC
>CAZDOV010000198.1:0-1649 GCA_964507135.1 uncultured Eubacteriales bacterium
GTATTTTAAAAGCTGCCGAAAAAATTTTATCTTCAGGTACTATTTGACGTCAATGATATCATACATATATTCCAAAGAAACAGAGAACGAAAGTGAAAAATATTTAACAATCACTTGGAGGGTCACTCTTTAGTATGACAAATTGCGAAAACAATCTTCCAGCTATGCCGCACGTCGTAAATTTAGAAGGAAGAAAAAAGCTAAGCATCACGGGCGTTAAGGAAGTTGACAGCTTTGATGAACATGAAATTACAGCCAACACTTCTGCCGGAAAATTGCTAATAAAAGGAAGCAATTTGAATATCAAGAAACTTAATCTTGAAACATGCGATTTAGAGATAACCGGGAAGATATCTGCACTTGACTACTTAGATAGTAATTCCGGTATTAAGAGCGGCGTTTTTAAAAAATTATTTAAATGATTTTTTGGATAAAATCAAAAAGGCGGAAATTATGATGCAAGCTACGGTTTTTGGCTGCTCATGTATATTGGGCGTGGTGTTGGGGATACTTTATGATGTTTTCCGCATTATAAGAGTTATAATAAACCCAAAAAATATTACTGTTTTTGTGCAAGACGTAATTTATTTTTTAATTAGCGGCGCAATTACTTTTTTATTTGTTCTTGCTTTTAATTTCGGTGAACTGCGTTTTTACATTTTAATCGGGGAAAGCGCTGGATGGACGCTTTACCACGTAACCTTAGGACATATAATATACAAAAATTTCAGAAAAATCGTGGCAACAATTAAGAACAAATGCCATAGCGGTAAAAAACAACAGTAAAATCCGCAAATAAAATAATTATATGTAGATAATTCACGAAAACCATAAAAACTCTTGAATTTATACTTTTCGTCGACGCATAATAGTGACTGTGCAATAAATATCAACTTTTAAAAGGAAGAAATTATATCAAAAAACAATGAAAAAAATCAAAAAATTAGTTTTCAAAATTGTAGTCTTGGGGATAGTTGGGTATGTGATATTTCTATTTGTCGATCAATGTTTGAAAATACGAAAAAAGAGCGAAGAACTTTCAAACATAAACAGGCAGATTGTCGCACAAAGCAACGAAAACCAAAGGATGAAAAACGAACTGGAAGAAAACAGTTCTGAAAGCGCTGAAGACAAGCGTTTTAAAGGGTCTGAGACTATTGTCTTTGAAAACGTTATGGAATAGTTTTGCACTAAAAAGAAGGAGGAATGACGATATCTTATGGATTTGGGAAAGAAAATTAATGAGGTGGGAGTCAGAACTACAAAAAATAGCGAAAATAATATTAAAGAAGGGGATATTGTCGAAGGAAAAATCATGAACATAGTAAAATTCGGCGCGTTTGTGAAAATTGCTCCGGATAAAATCGGATTGATGCACATTTCCGAAGTGGCGCCAGGTTATGTTAAAAGTGTTTCAGATTACTTCAAAGAAAACGACACCGTGAAAGTGAAGGTAATTAGTGTATCTCCAGACAATAAAATAAAACTTTCTGCTAAGCGAATTTTTGTTGAATCGAAAAAATCAGATAACACAAAACGAGCATGTTCAGTGACAGAAAGCTATAAAAAAGCAACAAACGCTGCACCACAAAGTGGCGAATTTTCATCAGGAACGCGAGTAATAGTAAGCCGTCGAAGCAAACCATCTT
>CAZDOV010000199.1:0-1639 GCA_964507135.1 uncultured Eubacteriales bacterium
AGGACTGGTTTTTATGTCATTAAGCCTATGAGAACACTTTCAAAAAATCGAATTTGCGAATCAGTTTTAGTATATACGCGCCTCTCTGGCCTCAAAATGATCGCATATATGCCTAAGCAAACACCATTCGCATTTGGGATTTTTTGCTTTGCACGTGTTTTTTCCGTGTAGTACCATTTGATGGCAAAACTTTTGTGATATTTCAGGTGGGATTATTTCCAGCATGATTTTTTCAATTTTTTTAGGATTTTTTTCACTGTGGAACCCCATGCGATGAGTTATTCTAAGGACGTGAGTGTCTACAACTATGCCAGGCATGTTATAAACTAATCCCAAAACCAAATTTGCTGTTTTTCGGCCAATACCGGGCAAAGATATTAAATCATCAATATTATTCGGTATTTTACCGTCAAAATCTGAAATTATTCTTTTGCATATATTTACGATATCCACAGACTTGGTCCTGAAAAATCCACATGGATGAATAATCTCAGAGATTTCGTCGGGGTTGGCATTCGCAAAATCTTCCAGTGAAGTGAACCTTTTAAACAGCTCTGGCGTAACCATGTTGACTCTAACGTCAGTGCATTGCGCTGAAAGTCTAACCGCAATCAAAATTTCGAGCGGGGAAGAATACTTAAGCGAGCATTCGGCATTCGGGTAAAGTTGTTGCAATTTTTCCGCAGCTATTTTTGCTTTTAATATGTTTTTCATCATTATCACCATAATTTTCACAATCTGATATGTGATTTTACCACAAACATCGATCGATGTCAATTTGCATATTATGAATAATTTAGCCTCCTGACACAAACAATAGCTTTATTAAATATTTTAAAAGTCGGAGAATAGCTAAATATGGCAGAAGAAAAATCAGTTTTTGAAACACTTTACAAAATCGACGTTGAAAAGCATTTGAGAAACAAGAATGGAGTGAATTACTTGCCGTGGCACTGCGCTTGGGCAGAAGTTAAAAAAATTTATCCTGATGCTAGTTATAAAATCAAAATTTTTGGAGAAAACAATTTGCCATACGTTTTTGACGAAAATACAGGGTATATGGTTTTTACGAGCGTTACGATAAAGGACCTCACGCACGAAATGTGGCTGCCAGTTATAGATGGCGCGCGCAAGACGATGAAATCTATTAAGTATGTCTACGAAACCAGATATCGAAAAAATGTCCCGGTCGAAGCCGCAACTATGTTCGATATTAATAAGGCTATCATGAGATGTTTGGTAAAAAACCTGGCAATGTTCGGCTTGGGCTTGAATACGTATGCAGGCGAAGATTTTTCTGAAAGCAGTAGTGAAAGTTCTGACATTAGCAACGTAAAACACTTGAATGACGCGATTGTTTCTTTTTAAAAAAGCCGCTATATTATAACGGCTTTTTCGTATAATTAAATATTTTTAAATTATAGTTTTAACAACCTGGTTTTTCTAAATTTTTTAGAATTTGTGCTTGACATTCATTGGAATAATAGATAGTATATATGTGGAATAGATTTGCGCCCGTAGCTCAGTTGGATAGAGTGTTTGGCTACGAACCAAAAGGTCGGGGGTTCGAATCCCTCCGGGCGTACCATAATAGGACGTATCTTTTGATACAATCGAAAGTTCAGTATTACTGGGCTTT
>CAZDOV010000200.1:0-1614 GCA_964507135.1 uncultured Eubacteriales bacterium
AATGTTGTGGCTCATACCAGTTTTGTGTTTCGTTAGCTCGGTTTTTATGATGTATGTCAGTCAAAAAACGTCAGGTGTTCAGAGTCAAATTCAAGGGTGCACAAAATTTTTGCCGTATTGCACTTTTATCATAACTTCTTATTGGGCATATGCTATTCCCGGAGCTGTTGGAATTTATTGGATTTTGAACTCCGTTATAGGCCTTCTTCAGAATTTAGTCTTGAATAGGTTTTATAATACATATACTCTAAATGCCAAAGATGAGGCTATGCACTACGCTGCTTTGAAAGTCAAGGAGTCAGATATGTTGTCTAATCGCGATGTTAGGCCATAATATTTGATGAATGTTACTCTTTGGAAATAGCCTCGCACAAGTCACAAAGCTGTGCGGGGTTATTTTATTTTCAGAATTATTTATAAATTACGCGCATTTTTACAAAAAACGCTTGCCATTTTATTTTGGCAAACGTTTTTTCGATTTTACTGCTATTTTTTGTTTGTATTCAAAAAATTCATAAGCTCACTCATAAAAGCCTGAACATCCTCAAACTTTCGATAAACCGAAGCAAAGCGAATATACGCAACTTCGTCGCATTTTTTGAGTTCTTCCATCGAAAGTTCCCCAATGTGCAGTGACGAAACCTCTCTATCCAACAAGTTTTGCAACTTGGATTCTATTTCATCCGTCATGCTTTCAATTTTTTCGAGTGAAATAGCTCTTTTTTCGCACGCCCGGAGGAGACCGTCAAAGACTTTTTTTCGCACAAATTTTTCGCGAGTACCGTTACGCTTAATAACAACAAGCGGTATGTCTTCCACCACTTCATAAGTAGTAAATCTTTTGAGACATTGTTCGCATTCACGGCGTCTCCTCACTCGTGAACCCTCGTCGGCACACCTGGATTCAATAACTCTGCTGCTACTGTGGCCGCAATATGGGCATTTCATTCGCAATCACTCCACCATAAATTATTACTTTGAAATTTTAAGTTCAAGCTCTGAGTTTGCTGTTAAAGTCACCTCTCCCAAGTCAAAGCCGCCGTTCTTTATTATCAAATCAGAAAGCTTATCCTCGACTTCTTTGCGGATTAAATTGCGCAAATCTCGCGCACCATTTGAACCGTCAATGGATTTCTCTGCGAGTTTTTCAAGGGCTTTTTTATCATATTTAAGCGTAACACCGCGTTCGTTCAAAGAGCTTACATATTCATCAATCATGAGTTTTGCGACGGAGATATAGTCATTTTTTGTGAGTTTATTAAACACGACTACGTCATCGACCCTGCTAATAAACTCAGGCCTCAGGAATTCCTTAAGGGCTTTTATGACTTTTTCTTTGACCAGTTCATTTTCCGTTTTTGCAAAGCCCAGCGAGCCGTCTTTTTTGTTGCTCCCCGCATTTGAAGTCATAATAATTATAGTGTTTTCAAAGTTAATAGTTCTGCCATGTGAATCTGTTACTTTCCCTTCATCCAGAATTTGCAAAAGAAGGTTCATTATGTCAGGATGGGCTTTTTCAATTTCATCGAGCAAAACCACGCTATATGGCCTTTGACGGACTTTTTCAGTGAGCTGACCGGATTCGTCATATCCGACATATCCCGGAGGCGAACC
>CAZDOV010000201.1:0-1592 GCA_964507135.1 uncultured Eubacteriales bacterium
CAGCGCGTTCCGGAGGGTTTTCAATGAGTATCGCTTTTGATAGATTCCCATTAGCAGTAAAGCTTCATATGGCCGATCTGGAAGCGACTTATTTGCGGGAAAAAGGCACTTCAAGTGTGCGCAGATAGCGACTAACGTCATAAGATGAATCAAGGGGTGACGTATCAGTGAACATTTTAGTATTGAATTCAGGAAGTTCGTCGCTTAAATATAAACTCATAGAAATAAAAACCGAAAAAACCGTAGCGACAGGTATTTGTGAAAAAATAGGTGAACCGGAAAGCTTAATTAGGCAAGATAATTTTGATGGTAAAAAATTCCTCAGAAACATTTCGGGAATTAATAATCATACGGATGCATTTAAATGCATCCAAATGTTTCTCACAAATCCAAAAAGCGGCGTGATAAAATCTTTTGACGAAATTTCCGCCGTAGGGCACAGGGTAGTGCACGGAGGGGAAAATTTCAAAAAGCCAGCACTAATAAATGACGCTGTTATATCCGAAATTGAATCGCTAATTCCACTCGCGCCACTGCACAATCCAGCACATTTATCCGGGATTTTAGCTTGTAGGGAACTTCTCGGAGATGCAATACCTCAAGTTGCTGTATTCGATACATCGTTTTATTCAAGTCTTCCTAAAAAGTCATATATGTTCCCGATACCATATAAGTATTATGAGAAATATCACATCAGGAAATATGGCTTTCACGGTACGTCCCACAAATATGTTTCTAAACGCTATGAGATTTTGACTAAAAATCACGATGCCAAAATAATAAGTTGTCATCTTGGCAACGGGTCGTCCATTACGGCAATTCATGCTGGGGTTGCAGTTGAAACAAGTATGGGTCTTTCGCCTTTGGGAGGCGTTATGATGGGGACACGGTCAGGATCCATTGACCCTTCGGTCGTACTTAGAATTGCTCAGCATGAAAATATGACGGCTGCCGAAATGAGTAATTTACTTAACAATGAGTCCGGACTTTTTGGAATTTCTGGAGTTGGAAGTGACGATAGAAAAATACTGAGAGCCGAACAAAACGGTAATCCAAAAGCAAAACTCGCGCACGAGATGATGATTTATCAAATATCGCAGTTCATTGGAGCTTATACAGTTGTGCTGCAGGGTTGCGATGTGATTATATTTACCGGTGGAATAGGGGAAAATCAATGGATTCACAGAAAAAATATATGCAAAAATTTAGAATTCATGGGAGTTAGTATCGATGATCGGTTAAACGAATCGGCGATTTTTGCAGAAGAAACAAAAATTTCTTCCATGGATTCTAAAATTGAGGTCTGGGTTATACCGACAAATGAAGAAATGGAAATTGCGCAAGAAACAATGAATTTGCTTTTTTAAATTAACAATATTTGACTAAACAAGCTACGCGAAGGAGGCTTAAAAGATGAGTGTGCGTTCTATTGCAGTACTAACCAGCGGTGGCGATGCACCGGGCATGAATGCTGCAGTGCGCGCCATTACAAGATATTCCATAAGCAAAAAAATAAAAGTTGTTGGCGTGCGGCGTGGCTTTCAGGGCCTTCGCATGGGCGATATGTTTGAAATGAACCTAAGAACGGTTTC
>CAZDOV010000202.1:0-1568 GCA_964507135.1 uncultured Eubacteriales bacterium
AAAATATGTCGGCCAACTAAGTTTTTTGGTTATAATTCTGGGCAATGCGATTCTGAAATTATGATGATAATACAAAACGGCGAGCGCGCTCAATCTGTTAAATCTGGCGAAAATGTTGCGATTGTGCTTTCTGATACGTCGTTTTATGCCGAATCAGGCGGCCAATGCGCTGATACAGGTGTTTTAAAGGCTGAAAATTTTGAGGTTAAAATAGATGATGTTCAAAAAACATCTGAGGGCGTTTTTGTCCATTTTGGCAAGGTGACCGTCGGTGAAATTCGTGTGGGGGATCAGGCTAAATGCATTGTTGATGAGCAAAGAAGATTACGAATAGCTAATAATCACAGTGCAGTACATCTTTTGCAAAGCGCTTTACAGAAATTATATGGGAAAAATGTTCACCAATCTGGGTCAAAAGTTGAACCGGACAGGCTTAGATTTGATTTTAACTATGAAAATACCATAACTGAACAGGATATTAGTGAACTAGAAAAAACAGTAAACAAAGCGATTAGAGACAATATTGAAAGAAAAATTGAGATAATGAATGTTCATAAAGCTATGCGCAGTGGCGCAATGGCGCTTTTTGAGAGCAAATATGGCGAAACTGTGCGTGTAGTGAGTTTTGGCGATGTTTCCAGTGAACTTTGTGGAGGTATTCATACCGACAGAACAGGAAATATCGGTATGTTTGTGATTACGGGTGCCGAAGGTATTGGAAAAGGGATTAAGAGAATTACCGCAATTACCGGGCAAGACGCGCTTGAATTCGTGAGAAAAAATATAAAAAATGTTAATAATATAGCAAAATTTTTAAAAGTTAAACCCGAAGGCATATTGGAAAAACTCCAAAAAGATAGTGCTAGTAAATTGAGTTGTAAGAAAGAGTCGAAAACCCTTTTGGTTGAGAATATCAGACAATTTTCGTCAAAAAAAATGGATTTTTGCGGATATATAGAGCTTGAGGGAGGAGACAAAAAAATTGTTTCAGAAGTCGGGAAACTTGCGGATAAAGCCGGGAAACTCCTGATTTGTATAGTTGGCACGGCGAAAAAACAGGTCATAATAGCGGTGCCAGATACGATGACTGAAAAAATTATGGCGAATAAAATTTTGGGAGATTTAATGCTAAAAATAGGTGGCAAGGGGGGCGGAAACAAAAAAATTGCGACTTGTGGGGCAGACGCGAAAAATGAGGATATTTTGTCGGCGGTGGCCAAAATATTGTAAAAAACGCATTCCGCTGCGCTTCTAACATTTTCAAATTTTATGCAAAAGGTAAAAGTAGAAAAAAAGAGTTGACAAGAGGAGGAGGCGCATGATAAGATAATGAAGCGCTCAGGGAGAGACAGGATGGAATAAGAGAGTCGAGCGCAGGGACCTTGAAAATTAAACAACGCAAAATACGACAAGTATTTTAAAAAAGACCCGTAATTATTTTTGAGATTTTAATCTCGGACAAAACAAATAAATTACGATACAGTCAGTGTATCGATTGAGCTCAGAATGCTCTATATTTTTTTAGAGAGTTTGATCCTGGCTCAGGACGAACGCTGGCGGCGTGCCTA
>CAZDOV010000203.1:0-1532 GCA_964507135.1 uncultured Eubacteriales bacterium
TGACGCCAATGTCTGATTGATATTCAAGTGCAGCTGATTGTTCTTGTTCGTTTTTAGTTCCTTGTTCGTTTCGGAGTTGCAGAGAAGATCTTTCCGTGGAACGATCCAACTCCCTTCCCACGCGTTTATCGTTAAAAATGACTTGCAGTATCTCTCTATCTGTTGTCTTTGACGCATATTTATCTCCGGACAATCGGTCATAATAATCAGACGTTTTATGATCATCAAAACACATTGTAATATTTTTTAATACATTATAAAAAATATATGCATTTTTAATCAAATCCTCTAGCTTGCTTTTATCGCTTTCGCAACAAATTGTGAGTTGATGTTGTAGCAATTTTATTAAGTTGTCTAAACGCGATTTTAAGTCATTTAGGAAATCTATTTTGCGTTCTATTCGGCCCTTTGCATAGTAAGAAGATTGTGCTAACTCTGCTAAAAATTTTAAAGTATTTCTTAAATCATTTTCAGAGCTTTCGTTCAAACTGTCGTATGTAGCGCCTGACTCTAGCTTTTCCTTGAAATAGTTACTCACTTTAATCAAATATTTCTCAAAAATTGTTTTGGGATTTGAAAAACCGTCTCGTAAATCACTTATGTATTTCAAGACCTCGAATTCTATATACATTTCTAATTTTAATTTTGCCATTTCAGAAATGGGCTTCTGGCCTAATTCTATTTCTTCGATAAAATCCGTACATTTATGCCAAACTTTTGAACCGGGAGTTACATACCTTTTCAAATAATTTTTCATGTCATCGATAATTTCTCTTTTGAGGTCTTCCGAGCTATAGTATATTCTTTCTTCTTTTGTGGGGACTGGCGAATTTTTTTCACAGCGTTTTTTCCACCACTCAGCTCTTTCTTTTGCTGCTTGTTCCAGTTCGGCGTCTGTCGGCGGGATCATATCGAAGCGCAATACCACCAATTTAGGATTGTGCGTGTATCCCGGATGGCCTTTTGAAGGCGTGCCGCCAGTTATTCTTATCTCTTTCAACTTTAACTTTGTGCCAGGGAGGAAAAGCAACTCTTCTTCGTCTGGACGACAGCAAGTATCCGGATAGGCATAACACGGAGAGCCCTTTGGTACTGTTATTTCTTGTATAATCTTCATATTTCCGACGCCTGTAAAGTGGTCAAATGTTACTTTTTTCGAAACGCTTGTTGACATAAACCCTGGCTCTTTGAATATCATCTCCTCTTTTTCTTCCAGCTTTGTCTCTATACTTTTCAAATCGAATAACAGATTTGCTCTGTAACGAGTGCTTTTATCCAAGATTGCACCATTGGCCATATCGGTTAAATAGCTGCGGACATAGGGGTCGTCAGCGGTTACTCCTCGGTATACCTTGATTTCACGTTCTGTCGGTGTACGTCTAATTAAATTTTTTAAGTTTTCAATCACAGAACGTAGGCCATTGAGTGTTTCAGGAGTGGCTTCGATTACTTCAGATACTTCAGATATATCGTTTTTGTCAGTAAGTCGTAGAAAGTGTTTAATTTGTTCATAGTTGTTACCTTTATAGTAA
>CAZDOV010000204.1:0-1530 GCA_964507135.1 uncultured Eubacteriales bacterium
GCAATTTGTGGAATTGTGTCGTGGAAAAAGCAAAAAGAGTTGATTAAACCCGAAACCTAAGTTAATATAGGAATAGAAATAAAATTTAGGAGCAAGCAGTACATGGATAAAAAAACAGAACTTGTAATTTTTAAAGCCCAAGACGGAAACATAAAATTAGATGTAAATATCGACAAAGACACGGTTTGGCTTTCATTGGATCAGATGTCAGAGCTGTTTGAAAGGGATAAATCAACAATTTCGAGACATATAAAAAATATATTTAAAGATGGAGAATTGTCTCAAGATTCAGTTGTTGCAAATTTTGCAACAACTGCTTCAGATGGGAAAGTATACGACGTTACTTTTTATGATTTAGACGTTATAATATCAGTAGGATATAGAGTCAAATCGCAGCGCGGTGTAGAATTTCGCAAATGGGCTAACAGCGTTTTAAAAGATTACATACTAAGAGGCTATGCTGTGAATAATAATCGTATAAATGAACTTGGCGAGGTTATACGAATTATGAAACGTGCAAACGAAAATCAAATAGAGGGAAAACAAATTTTAGATGTAATTGAAAAATACACTTTAGCCCTTGATTTACTCGATGATTACGACCATCAGAAAATCGAAAAACCAAAAGGTAATACCGCAACTTACACTTTAGAATACGAGGAATGTAGAAAAGTCATAGGCGGCATGAGGTTTGGCAGTGAAAGTGAGCTTTTCGGAAACGAAAAAGATGATTCATTTAAATCGAGCATCAACGCAATTTATCAGACTTTTGGCGGCCAAGATGTGTATCCAACGCTCGAAGAAAAAGCAGCAAATCTTTTATATTTGATAACAAAAAATCATTCATTTTCGGATGGGAATAAACGAATTGCAGCAGCATTATTTCTATATTTTCTTGATAAAAACAATGCTTTGTTTATTGACGGTAAAAAAGTAATTGACGATTATACACTGGTTGCGGTGACAATTATGACGGCAGAGTCAAAACCAGATGAAAAAGATACAATGATAAAGCTGATAATGAACTTTTTAAACTAAAAACTAATTATTTTCTGAAACGCTCCTACATAGGAGCGTTTTTCATATACAAATTTTAGAGTGGGGTGGGAATTTTGCAAATAGAAAAAATCGAGATTTCGAAACTTAATCCGGCAAAATATAATCCCCGGAAAGATTTAAAACCCGGAGATACAGAGTGTGAAAAAATCAAGCGAAGTATGAGTGAGTTTGGCTATGTCGAGCCGATTATTTGGAATAAAAGGACAAGAAATATTATCTCGGGACATCAGAGATATAAAATTCTTAGGGATATGAAATACAAAGAAGCCGAATGCGTGGCTGTTGATTTAGATAATAATCGAGAAAAAGCCTTGAACATAGCCATGAATAAAATAAATGGTGAGTTTGACATACCATTACTTACAGATTTACTCAAGGATTTAAGCGTGAATGATTTTGATGTATCGCTCACAGGTTTTGATGAGAACGAGATTTCAGATTTGTTCTCCGATGCGGATGCAAAAGAAGTTA
>CAZDOV010000205.1:0-1524 GCA_964507135.1 uncultured Eubacteriales bacterium
TGCATTTAGCTAACCTCGCTTTCTTCATTTTCCGGAAAAAACACCATTTCGCAATACTCAGCATCAAGATTATAACGCTTTGATAGTGTTAACATTTGTTCTGCGTTGAAGCCTTCATGTACCATTGCAATATACAATTCGTACGTATTGAGACCAAGTGCAGCGGCCACCGTTTTCAAGTCGTCACCCTTACGAAGCATGAGTTTTAGAAATAGGCATACATCAGTTTTGGCTTTGACCATTCGAATTACCTCTTTTGTTTTATTTTTGCTGTAAACTCAATCAATTTGCTACATTTATATTATAGCGCATCAATTTGTTTTTGTAAATACCTTTTTTGATTATTTTTCAAAAAAAGATTAGCAAAATGATTGTGTATCTCAAAATTATATGTTATAATAATATTAGAAAGGCAGGTGACGCAAGTGAGGTATTACGCGATTTTATATCCCGGCGAAACAGTTAAAGACTGCTGGCGAGTGTGCCGCTCTTGTGATGCCGGCTTTGAAAAATACAATTTTGCAAATAAGACTTGGGAATTCGACGCCTCGCTGTTTTTAATACATGCAGGCGAGCCCGAGGTTGAAGAAATAACGGAGACACAAGCGAGTGAAATTATTGAGCGCATAGAGAATAATTGTTTGAAAGCGAGGTTGGATGTATGACAATAGGTGAAACGATAAAAGATTTAAGAAAGAAAGCCGGATTAACACAAGGTGAACTTGCTAAGAAGATGTGCGTATCGGCATCTCATATAAGTCAATATGAGTGCGGTCAACGCAATCCAAGCATAAATCAGTTAAAAAAATTTGCTGACGCACTCAATGTTACACTTGATAATTTTATTGCATGTAGAATAGATGCAATAAAAGAAAATAGTGAGAAAGCCGACCCGGATATTGCAAGTCAATTTTCACAAGCCGAGTTTAGTGAGAAATTAGCGCATATCGGTTATAGACTCAAAGAGACTGACACAAAAGTTGTTTTAATCGATGATAAAAATGTCGAGTATAAGATAACTATTGAACAAGTATTAGAGCTAAATAATAAGTGCGATGTATATTTGAAATTTCTTCTGTCTGAACTTAAATAAAGAAAACCTGCCTGACGAGATAATTCGTTATGCAGGTTTTCTTTTTGGCGCAAAACAGCAGCAATCGCAGTTTTTTCTTATATATTTATTATTTTTCTGTTTTTCATTACATCTGAAACAATTGTCCATATTTTTATATAAAATTAAACGCTTGAGCTTTCATAAGACAATATATTCAAAAACATTAAATAACATCAATTTTATGAATATATAAGAAATTTCGTTACTTCTGCTGTCTTTGTTCATTTTTCAGCACGTGAGAGGGTTTGCTTTCTTTTTGCCATTTTTCAAAGGTCTCTCGATTTTTCGAATTCTGGTAAAATTCGCGTGCAAAGTCGAGCAGACGTTCACACATTATTTGTTCGAGTATCTTCATAACTTTTATCCTTTCATTTAGTATACATATTAGTATAAGTGCGATATAATAATTT
>CAZDOV010000206.1:0-1509 GCA_964507135.1 uncultured Eubacteriales bacterium
TGGCCAGAACCTCCACCGGCTGCACATTTTTTTGGCATAGAACCACTTTTAGCACCAGTGCCAGAGCAGCTTTTACATGTTTCCGTACAATCATATGAAATCGTCTTTGAACATCCCTTTGCTGCTTCTAAAAATGAAATACTCAAAGTAATTTCAACGTCGCTTCCGCGATGAGGTGCATTAGAATGTCGCCTACTTCTTCCTCCACCGCCAAATCCGCCAAAAAAACTACTAAAAATATCTCCTAAATCTATATCATCCCCGAACGGATTGCCACCATAATAATTATACCCACCGCTACTGCTATAATTCGGGTCAGTACCTGCATGACCAAATTGATCATAGTTAGATCTCTTGGTTTTATCCGAAAGCACATCGTAAGCTTCGTTAGCTTCTTTGAAATTTTGCTCAGCGGTTTTGTCACCGGGATTTAAATCGGGATGATACTTTTTTGCGAGCTTTCTGTAAGCTTTTTTTATCTCATCGTCTGAAGCGTCTTTCCCAACGCCAAGAACTTCATAATAATCACGCTTTTCTGACAAGCGATTCACCTCTCTATTCAAAATCCCTCTGCCTCCATTTTAGGCAGAGGGTTGTAAGTTGGATTATTTACATAATTATTTATTATCAGGGTCTACTTCTTTGTAATCTGCATTGTAAACATTTTCGGAATTTGCATTACCTGCTTCGGCATTAGCTCCTGCAGCACCATTATTTTGAGATTGTGCTGCAGACTGTTGATAAAGTTTCGTAGAAACATCATACATAAACTTTTGAAGCTCGTCTTTCCCTGATTTTATTTCATCAATATTCCCGGATTTTATTTTTTCGCGAAGATCGGTAACCTTCGTATTCAAATTGTCTTTATCCGATGCATCGATTTTGTCTGAACTATCTTTAATCAATTTTTCAACAGCATAGCAAAGATTTTCCGCTTCATTTTTTGCATCGGTTTCCTCACGGCGTTTTTTATCTTCTTCTGCATAGCGCTCAGCGTCTTTAACCGCTTTTTCGATGTCCTCTTTTGACATATTGCTGCCAGAACTGATGGTGATATGCTGTTCTTTATTTGTCGCCTTATCCTTAGCAGTAACGTTGACTATACCGTTTGCGTCAATATCAAACGTTACTTCAACCTGAGGTATTCCGCGAGGAGCTGGGGCAATTCCATCGAGTCTAAATAGCCCTAATTGTTTGTTATCCCGTGCAAATTCGCGTTCGCCTTGAAGAACGTTAACCTCAACCTGTGTTTGCCCATCAGCGGCGGTTGAAAACACCTGGCTTTTTTTAGTTGGAATAGTAGTGTTTCTTTCGATAATTTTAGTCATAACACCACCCATTGTTTCAATACCAAGTGAAAGTGGAGTTACCTCCAAAAGGAGGAGGCCTTTAACATCACCGCCGAGAACACCTCCTTGAAGAGCTGCGCCAATAGCAACGCATTCGTCAGGGTTTATGCCCTTGAACGGATCTTTGCCAATAAGTTTTTTAACAGCGTCTTGTACCGCA